>JAGVVH010000279.1 GCA_019135895.1 Bacteroidota bacterium
AAAAGTACCGAACACAACCTTGCCGTTTTCATCAACGATGCTGTAAGGCGTAGGAACCGCCCTCCGCTCAGGGGCTATGTATTTACTATACTCTCCCATGATTTTTTGCACCTTGGGTTGATTTTATGGTACTATTTACTATATAATTGAAATTATTTCAAATAATCCTATGAAAACGATAGCCAGAATTTCAGTATTATTGATTTTATTACTGCCAATATTGATGTTGGCGCATCATGCCCACGCCACTATCCGCACAGTTACCGGCACCGTCACCAAAGTATCAGACGGCGACACGATCCAGGTGGTAACTCCCGAGCAGACGAAGCTGAAAGTCAGGCTCTATGGCATAGACGCTCCGGAAACACCCAAAATCAACAGACAAAGTGGTCAAGTCCATCAACCCGGTCAGCCCTATGGTGAAGAATCATGGAAGGCGCTCAAATATAAAATCATGGGGAAACAGGTAAAACTGGAAATCCTTGATATTGATAAATATAGGCGTATGGTTTGTATGGTCTGGCTGGATGGGAGAAACATAAACCTGGAAATGATCCGTGAAGGCTATGCCGAGGCCTTCATTGAATACCTGAAGCCGCCGTATCGCGAACAGTTTCTGGAGGCGGAGCGGGAAGCGCGAGACGCTAGGCTCGGAATCTGGGCACTGCCGGACTACGAGAGGCCGAGGGACTACAGGAAACGGATAAAATCCATTGACAGGGAATAGATTAAGTTTCTTTCGTAGTATCCAACAAAACCGAGATTTTAATCATTCCGCAAAGGGAGAGAAAGAACCATGAGCAATCAATATGAACGATTCATCGTTAGAAAGCCCACGCTGGTCAACGAGCTGCCGGATCATGACTTTAGCCAGGCTATCCCTTATCCCGTTCTCATGGGCAAGGAGCTGGTTCCCGAAGCCAAGGCCTGGGCACTTTACCTGTTCATCAAGGAAATTACCCAGGAACTGAAAGATATGGCCATCGGGACGGACCGGGCGACGCCGCACAAACACGCCTTTGATGAAATGTACTTGATGATCGGCGAAGAAAAGGCCATCACTTGGGAAGTAATGATTGGGGATGAAACCTATAATGTCGATTCACCGGCCGCTGCTTATATTCCCAAGGGCACCCCCCACGGAATTCGCCCTGTCGATGCGACCGTGGGAAAATCCGGCGGTCTCATCCCCGTTTGCCTGAATGGAGAATACATCACCCTGCCCGTTGACGATGCGACATAAGGCAAGTAAAAAATGAAATAATCCGTAAAGGAGTCAACATGCAATATGTCATCTATTCCTTTTTTATCTTCATTTTTCTTGTCGTTCTGGCCATTGAAATATCCTGCGCCCGGCAAAAGGTTACATGCAGCGCCAATGGCCCAAAAACATTTAACCCAAAAACTATCGCCCTTACAGATAATTGCCCTAACTGTAGAGTAGAAATTACCACCAATACTGCTGTTTGCAAACATTGTGGATCATTTGTTTGTTATTTTTGGTATAAGTCATGATAGGTGTGTCAATCGAAAATGGATGACGAAATCATTTTATCCTATCTTGAAGAACTGGCTGACCAGCTTGGGATATTGGTTCGAGATGAAAGTATCAATCTTGAGGAAACATTCAGTATCGGTGGTCTATGTCGTGTTGAAGGCAAATATATTCTCATTCTAAACTCCAAGGCCACCATAAAAGAAAAGATTGAAGTTTCGGTTAAGGCGCTACAGCAGTTTGATCTCAATGATATGTATGTAAAACCGGTTATACGGGAATTGCTGGAAGGAATTAATCAGGACATATCGTAATAATAATCAAGGGAGGCATTATGAAGGCAAAAAAAGTTCTGGTACTTTTAGGCAGTCCGAGAAAAAAAGGGAATAGTGCCATTTTGGCGGAGCAGATCAGCAATGGTGCAAAGTCAGGACATGCCAAAGTCGAAACCATTTATCTGCACGGGAAGAACATTGCGCCATGTAAAGCATGCATGAGCTGTCAAAAGAAAAATACCAAGGGCTGTTCTATCCAGGATGACATGCAGGAGATTTATCCAAAACTCATCGCATCAGACGCCTGGGTTATTGCCAGCCCTGTTTATTGGTTTACAATGACCGCGCAGACCAAGATTTTTATGGATCGCTGTTTTGCACTTCCTGCTTACCATAAAGATCCATTCCGGGGTAAGCGAATTGCTATCGCCATGTCATATGGTGATACAGATCCCGTCACATCTGGTTGCATCAATGCTTTACGGACTTTTCAGGATGCATTTAAATACACGGAATCTTCACTTGTTGGGATGGTCTATGGGAGTGCCATGGATGCCGGTGAGATCCTATCTAATAAAAAGCTGATGCAAGATGCTTTCGATCTGGGTAAAAAACTGGTAGCAGAATAAATTTTACCAATATCTGATTGGGATGCACAGATGACCACTAAACTTGACGAGAACCAGACCGTAGATTTAAAAGAACTTCTCATGTCCGAAGTCATTCAGTCGGAGGCGATGATTAATCTTCTGGATCGGAAGGGCATCATCAGCAAGAAGGAGCTGCTGGAGGAAATGAAAAGAGTTCAAGCGTCACTGCCGAAATCATCAAAGTAAAATAATTCTATTAAGGAGGCATCAAATGAAAAACGTGGAAATGAAACTGGAAGATAATATTTTGACAATTAAAGTTGATCTTACAAAAGAGTTCGGTCCGTCAGCATCAGGGAAGACCATCATTATTGCGTCAACAGAGGGCAATATTTCTATTCCGGAGAAGGAAGAAATCAAGATAGGGTTGAATGTTTATAAGAAGAAATAGAGAAAATGTTAACTAAACCGTGTAAATGGATGAACTATAAATAACTCCTTATGTGATAATATGATGTGTGACTCAGGATTTAGATCACATGTGCAATACCTTATCAAAATCAAACATGAACTGGACATCGATTTTAATAATGAAAGCTCGGGAAAATCCGATATAGCAGTGTGATGATTGAAAAGAGAAGAATTCCTAGAGGTGATCCAAATCATGATCAATAAAAAACGCTACACAGAAATACTGACTCAGCTTCTAAATGAGCATTATGCTGAAATCAAACGGAAGAGTTCTGTATCAAAAGATCGTCAGAAATATATTGATGGTTATTTAACTGCGGCCAGAGCTTTAAATGTATTTGATTATGAAGAATTAAAAGAGGTCATAGACAAGATTCATCTTAAGGCTTTTGGGAAAACTATTAAGGAAAGAAAAAAGTCTGATTTAAGTGAGCCTTCTTTAGATGATGGCCTCTTGGATATTCCAACATACATCCGTGAGGGGATAAATTTGGTTGAGGGATAAATGATTTGAAAGCATCCAAGCAAGATAATTCTATAAAGTCTTATAGGGAACTATAGCATGGTAAAATTTATCCCAGTTAGATACGCGCGCACAAACTACCCTGAAGATATAAGACCAAAGATACAGGAGGTACCCTTTAATTTTGGTAGAGTGACTCTAGAGAATTCTAACTGTCTTCCCTATCTCTCTTTGCACACTGATCCTTCTATTATTTGGTATGGGAGCAAAAGGAATAAAATACTTTCTTCAGATATTCTAAAAGAGTTTCCATTAATAAGAAGCAATATACTTGATTTCGGACATGCAAAACTCTGGTGTGACCAAAAGTGGAGCAAAGAATTTGCTGGTTTCCTCACAAGACTGACCGAGGGAATAGATCATCAACGGATAAGGATTATTGAGGTTCATACACCGTTTAATACTTCCTGTGATTTACTGGAAGATTTCATTGATATATACAAAACCTTTGAAGAAGAAGTATTGAAGGAATTCCCGTCAGCGGAGATATTGATCGAAAATATGTTTAATAATGATAGGAAGAAAAGGTTTGGCAAGTTCATATTATCGACCAGCAAAGACATTATCAAATTATCAGATTTGATTTCAGAGTCCAATTTAAAACTAAGACTCGTTCTGGACATTCCTCAATTACTTTCGGAACACAATGGTGGCAATAAATTGCTTACGGAAGGAATGATAAAGGACACCTTGGCACCTTTTATGGAAATGAGAAATTATATCAAGAGCACTCATATATGGGGAAATGATATAAACAAAATAAGGGGTGCACACAGTTGCGATTTTAATACTTATTTTGATGGTGATGAAGAATTAAAAAAATGTTTTTTGGAAGAGATTCGTCAGCTATTTGATGATGGTAAGGCAAGATATTTTGTCCCTGAGGTGGGTTCAACCATTGCTGTGCAATCCATTGTCAACGATTTAAAGAATGCCGGCATTCAGTTTGTTGACCCTGAATGAATATTTATAACGGTTGAGTTGTTTTTCCACTATTTTCAAAATTCGAGGTTAACATATGCAAAAGAAGATTCTTATTCCACAAAAAGTCATAACCTTCAAAGAAACGGATAGAGACACGTGGTATAAAGAACTCAAGAAAGATAACTCATTTAATAATGATTATAAAATAATTCCGTCAATCGTCCCATTCTATAATAGACAAAAAATTATTGAGAAGGCCAAAGAAAGACCGAATAGATACTTTCTTGAATGTTGTGCCATAAAGGAATATTCAATAGAATTTAAAAGGGGATATTATACTCATTCGATTCATCTGTTATATTCAAATGCATGGCTAAAAATAAATGATCCCTCAAAAGAATCATTCCAAAGAGAACTATTCGATGATTTTCATAATAAGAGATATTTTCCTCCTGAAAAGTTACAGGCAGCTCAGGCCAGAATATTGAAATCTGAATATTTAATACAAAAGAATGTTAATCCAAAATTACCCGATGTCTGGCTTGTTAAAGATTATCCCCATTCGTTATTTATTGAAGTAAAAAAAATAAAAGAAGGTTTTGTTCCAGGTCAAAAAGAGGGACTCGCTATAATAAAAAAATATTTGGAATGTGACATTTTAATTGCGAGAGTCTTTTCGGAAAATGAAAATCAACGAGGGTTAGAATTTGAGGATATAGATATTACTGATGAATACTATGAGATATAGTTTCATTAAGGATAAGGCTCATCTGTTGCTGCATGGAGCTAAAAATGTCGATCCATATCATCCCCGTCAATAAACTCAGTACTCATGCCCTCAAGGGAGTCATCGAAGAATTCATTTCCAGGAACGGGACGGATTATGGCGCTATTGAGGCTTCCATGGAAACAATGGTAAGACAGGTGAAGTCCAAACTTAAAGACGGATCGGCAGTTCTTGTTTTTGATGACGAGACTGAAACCACGAATATATTTCTGGCTGATGATCCTGTGTTGAAGAAGATTGATACTTAACCAGATAAACGTATGTATATTGAAGGTTCTAAATATTCATCATGAAATTATATCGATTCTACGAAATTCAAGCTGGTTGATAACGGAGCTTGCACAGGAAGCAGATAAAGGCTGTAACAGGGTTTGAGCTGGGCTCCATAATAATATTTTTATCAAGAAAATATCCAGTGTCAGTCGCTGTTCTGGGTTGATCGGGCAGACTGGGCTACTCTTTCCTTCTATTTTATAAATAAAAAAAATAATATAATAATATAAATAAATGGACAGGGTCAGCGGCCCACCTAGCCCGCTCAACCCTGTCCTTTCCCAGATTTGCCCATGTCAACTGCAGGTTCAACCCATCTCAGTCGAATACGCTTTCGTATCCGCCATCGGAATTATCACCTGGAGAGTTTGTAGATTCTGAAGGGGAAGATTTTGTCAGAATTTGATTGAATCTTGATGTAACTTGATGCAGGATTTTGTTTTTACTCAATGAATGATTTATAAATTTGTATTTCCTGATACTATCAGAAGATCGATAATTCAAGTTCATTTCAATGCCCTTTGCTTCTAGATAAGTGGAAACACGTGTTAGTTTACCCTTCAGTAAATTTACGCTTTTGGGCCACGCTTCTGACTTCTTTACCTTATCACTAATCCATGTCTGTGTTTCCATGAAATTGTAAACTTCAGTCGCGGATAGAATCAGTTCATGGTGTTCTTTCATCATGAATGCTATGACAGATGCAACCGGATCGCCCTCCAGCTGTGCATTACCAATACTGTTTATGTTACCGGAGTAAGCTGCCAAGAAGTCTTCTGCACCCCATGGTAGGCCAGCAGTCGCTGCGACGGAGAATCGAGTGAAATCTGCCATTCGGGGATATTTAATATTCGCAACGTTTTTTTTGTTTTGCAATGCCGCCACTACAGCATCAAGTACTGCGCCGAATATTGCTGACTTTATCTCGTTAAATTCAGCCCAGAATAATTCTTCAGGAAGACGTGCTGTCTTTTTCATCATGGCGAGGTGAATGGAAATTGCTCGTTGCGCCATGTCGCTTTCAGGACGTAAATCATCAATCCCACAAAGGCATATGGGGCGCATGATCGGAAACACCATTTCGCTGGCATCAGTGTAGAGCGCACGGGTAGCGAAGGTGCCTTCCGTTGCGATACTGCAAATAACATCGGACATCCACCGGGGGCATCCGCTCATGTTGTCATAGTCAATTACCCAGGTACTAAGTGCATTTATAGCAAGATCACGTGCATTGCCTGGGATCAAGCGATTACTTGCTTTTGAAGGATCGACGAGGCTACGAAGCACCCGGACCATAGTGCTCTTGCCGCTGCCTTGTGGACCATCTAAAACCATAATTGCGTATGGTCCACGCGGCGAAAACGATGAAACCAGCCACGACACAATCATGATAAAATCATTGTCGGTCATCTGGGGAAGAAATTTCCGTAGTGCTAAAACAGAGCCGCCTTTAACAGGAATTGGAAGGGCTGTCATGGATTGCGTTCTGAAAAACTTTGCCGGTGGTTCAGAGATTACAGACCAGCCATCAGTAGTAATTTTGATCGCATGGAATGATTCATCGCCGATGTCAACGTAAATATCGTTCTTCAGTCCAGCGACCCGGAATGCAACTGCCTTCTGCTCGCCATCATAAAGACAATGTGAAATGAGGAATGCAATTGTTGTTTCAATAGTCGCCCTATTTGCGATGTGTTTGTTCACTTGGTTATTCAGGCGTATCAAATAGGCACGAAAGTCCCTGGAGTTGACTTCTATGGTTCTCTTTTTGCCGTTTATATTTACGGTGGCGAATGGTCGCTTCAGTTCATCCCGAAAGTATTCGCCATTTGCCAGTGCCGTCTTGATCAGCGATTCTGCCTTTGAAATGTCGTCTTTTGCTTTTGCAGCTTGTGTTCCAGATGTTTTGACAGAATCAGTTACTTGAGCATTGAATTCATTCATTACATTGTTTTGTTCTTCTTGTTTCAGAAACGGATTTATTTTCATGTTTCCTCTCTTTCTTTTAAGTGTTTATTGCAATTCGTTGAATGAATAAATGGGGCGACCAGCGGCATTGATTTTTCAATTCAATCCTACCTCTGCCGTGGCGTATGAGGAGGCACAACCACTGCGCCGCCCTTTTTAGACTAATTTTTTTGCTAATAATTAAGAAAATATACAATAGGGTGTAATAATGTTTCTTGCCGCATATGAAATAGTAATTGGATGGCGCAATAAAAATAATACTTTCGAAGATCAGCAAAATGCTTTATCGAGTAGTTCGATAACTGTTTCAGGCTTTTCACCTTTGAGATGTTCAAACATCGACAAAAAATTATGGATATTTTTTATCTCCTCCTTTCTTCCGCTATGTTGCGATAGAAAATTTTTTAAAGAAAACGCCGTTTCAGCATGCGTATAGCATTCGCGCATGCTTTCCTCGATCACCCAGTAATTATGTCTTCTTAAAAAACCGCTTTTTTCTGCATACGGCATGTTTTTTATCATTGTGAAGGTCTTTTTTTGACACCATGGACATCTGCATATATTTTCAACACTCTCGTCAATGGAATATTCATCGAGCAACCGGACTGATCGTAAATCAACCGGCCAGTAATATTTGCTCAGTTCTGCATCGGAGCGCCACAGTGTGCAATCTATACTAACAAAGTCGAAGAAATTTCTTGCAAAGTATGAGGCGAGTGCGATCATTCGGAACGTGAATGTACCCAAGATGTGTACCATTCGGCATCCTGTCTGATGTAACCTCAACATGAATATTGCAATCTCTACAGGATCGTGATTGCGCACTGGAATTGAAAACCCATCACAAGGTGTGTCGCCAAAGTCATCCAGAAAATGATTTAATTGATCGACAGAATAGCATTGGACAGGTACAAATAATTTGGTATCAGGGCAATATTTACTTCTTAATCGTGACGTGTCCTTTGCCCATCGTAAATTGAAGCCATGGTGTTCCAGAAATTTAATTGCTTTCGCAGCAGGAGTTGCATTTTCAATTTTTGGTATTGGATTGTCCAAACTTATCATGATATGCGGAGCAAATATTTTTGCAGCAGTAATCAAATGGTGTGGAGTAAGATTGAGAATCTTATGTTCCATTACATCTTTTGTTGGATCAAAAGTTATTTTCTCACCTTTCACGAGTGCTTGGTGGAGCTGGAATCCGCCTGAATCTTGAAAGAGAATTTTCGGTTTGGCTTCATCAATTAGTGCATGAGTGTTAGCAATTGAAGTTTTATTTTCTATTGCTTGTGGCACATTATATAAAATTGCGTCAACCTGGTTTGCAGGAAGAGTTTCGAAACCAGCTCCGGAGCACACATTTATGAATTCCCCCATAGTTTTACCTCCATACATGATTTTATTTTTTTATGGTATTGTCGAAACAACAAAAGCTTGGCATCCCCTAGCACAGCTAGGGGATTACCCAAGACACTTATGCGGTCAGCAACTTTAACAGTTTCCCGCAAATCGCTAAGGCTTCAGTTTTAAAATTGGTGACAGAATTAGAATTGATGAGCTTACCAAGTTCGTCGTGCAAAATTTTCACTTCAGCAATCAGTAATTCATTTCCATCATAACCGGATTGATTACCTTCGGTGTTTTCAAAATTAGGGAATTTAACTTCTTCCTTCGTCTCTTCATGCGAGTTCAGGCTATCCAGTTTCTGCTGCTCTATTTCATCTCCCATGCATTTATCAATTTGCGATAATATAAAACGGACCTCATCTTTCAAATACCCATTTTCAGCGCATGTAAGAAGAGTGAAGTCGGATATGTGTTTTGTTAATTTATACTCAACAAGGGCATTTCTGATGTCATCATTGATAATATCTATTGTGTATTGGGTAAAATCAAAATCCTCTTCTTTGATGGCATCCTCTACCTTTCTTAGCGCCTCGCTCTTTACTCTCCTCAATTTTTCGAAGAAATCCTTACCCGCTTTTTGCTGAATCAAATATTCAAAGAGATTTTTTCCTATAAATGATGAGTCGCTCTTGTAGTTCAGAATAGCTTGTCGAGATTTGCCGAGTTCATGGACCAACACATTATCAATAAAATCATCCTCCTTCAAAAATTTAAAGGCTTCTCCGCGTCTTGCACCACCGTGTTCAACATGCGCAGTATTGATTCCTGAGTCTTCATAATCTTCAAATATGGTCGAGAATGCAAAAAGAACTTCAGCATAGCGAACCGGATCTCCTTCAGGCTTGATGCGAAGCCCCGTCGCTTTAACAGCCAGTAAGCGATCAGATAGAGTTGCGTCAACATGTTTTACCATGCATCGGATGGTGTGATCTTCAGCCGCTAATGCTGACTCAACATAATCCGAGTTATAGACACAAAAATATTTGTTTCCATCCGTAAGCAGAATCGGATACGGCTTTGTGCCTTTTGTCTTGAATGTGACTTTGTCAAATATTTCAATAATTGCCACTTCAATGTCATCAAAGCCTTCATAGTGTACGCGATACGGGTTTTTCAATTCCCCCCGGGGAAGGTTGGAATTTTCAGTATCATTTTTAGCACAATCACTTTGACCCGATAAATCTATCGGGGCAGTAATTTCTTTTTTCAAGATTCCCCCAGGAAAGTTGAAAGTTTTTAACTCTTGGTTATTTGTTGATGTTTCTTCTACCTGCATTCTTACCTCCTTACTGTTTTCTGTTTTGATGAGTAATATCGGGACGCCTGAAATTCACTATTTAATACACTATTTCTATACGAAAAAAATGAATATCAAAAAAGCGCTTAAGTGCCTGTAATGACAGTAAATACGATTATGACGAGGGTGGGTCATTCTCAAGCATTTGGACAGACTCCCTGGGTAATGGCCCTATCTGGAGAGGGGACAGGGGAATGATTTGTAAACTTCTACTGATAATAATTGATGCTACTGTGTTACTGATCTTGTATGTTGCTACCGTATACTAAAGCTTTAGCAGTTGCTGTTGCTGCTACATTAACGGTATAGCGGAAGCTATCTCAGCAACCTTTGGTATTGTTGCTTTGTTGTGTGGATTGAAGCCCTGGTGGTAGCAAACGGCGATCATTGATGGACTCCGGACTAAAAGTCCTATATTCAGCTGTGATAAAATTGTGATAGAAACAAGGGAAAACAACAGAAATAGATTGAATAGAAAGGAATAGACGGAACCGTATATTATGTGTTATTTTGATAACTTGAGGGAAATCAGACCTTAGATCAAGGGGTTAAAATTTTGGTTTTTTTGGACTCTGACTCCGTTAATCAAGGTTCGAATCCTTGTTCCCCAGCCAAATAAAATCAATTAGTTGGACAACCAGGGCAGAGTCCTCTTTTTTTTGAAGTGT
>JAGVVH010000561.1 GCA_019135895.1 Bacteroidota bacterium
TTTTTAAAACCTCTATATTTGCTGCAAGAAGAAAAAGCTCCCACAACAACCAGAGCCAAAACTAGTACGATTAAATTTCTGATTTGATTTTTCATAATTTTTTTGATTAATTGTTTTTTTAATTGGTTATTTTATTTTGTGTTTTCTTTATTTGAAATAATATCTGTCAACTCAAGGTACATGGCTAAAGAAACCCTTCCCGAAATTTTATTTCCATCACCGGCAACACCATAAGCCAAGTGAGAAGGAATAACCACCTGGGCTTTAGAGCCTTTTTTCATTAGCTTAACAGCTTCATGTAATGCAGCAATTTCGTCTGATTTGTCAACAATAAAAACCTTATTACCATCTGTTTTTGAACTATAAACTACATCTCCGGTGAGCAGAATGGTTTTATATTTCAAAGTCACTTTATCACCTTCACGAGGAAAATTCCCAATTCCTTCTTTTGTAATTTGTATTCTGAGCCCCGTCCCGGTATTGGTCGTATTCCAGCCATATCGTTTGATAAAAAGATCAATTTCTTCGTTTTCCCAAGTCACAATTTTTTTGTTCCCCTCAATAAATGGGTCTGTTTTTTCAATATCTTTATCTTGATTTTGTTTTAAAACAATTCCACTGGGAGTTCTGTCATTACAGGAAGAAAAGAGTAGAATAACTACCATTATTATATAAAAAGTTTTGATATTCATTTCAATCCTCAATCGTTATCCTGATCCATTCTTAAAGAATGATATTGCTTATATGGAGTATTAATTGTGTCACACTGAAGCAACAACTCTTGTTGATACTCTTTTATAATCTCCTCAAAATATTTAATAGTATTTTCAAGTGTATCGTAGTGATAGGCAGCAGAAGCATTTTTATGGCCACCACCATTAAAATGTTTTTTTGCAAACCGACTAACATCAAAATTTCCTTTCGAACGGAAAGATATTCTGATGCGATTGTCACGTTGGATAAAGAAAGCAGTAAACTGAACTGATTTCAGTGAAAGACCGTAATTTACAAATCCCTCTGTGTCACCAATTTTATAGTTGTGATCAATCAAGTCTTGTTTTGTAAGGTAAATAAAGGAAGTTGCATAGTCGGGAAGCACGGTCAACCGTTTGCTCAAAGATAACCCTAATAGTTTTATTCTGCTTTCAGAGTAGTTGTCATAAATTTGACGATGAATATGTTCTCCGTCAATATCCAACTTAATTAGCTTACTCAGAATTTTGTATGTTCCCGGATAGTTGCAGGCATAAGTTAAGGATCCTGTATCCGTAATAATTCCCACATAAAGGCACTCTGCAATTTCTCTTGTAAGTCGGTCTTTTGCTTTGAGATAGTCAAACAAAAAGCAGTAAACAAGTTCACAAGTTGAGGTGGTTTTAGGGGTTGAAAGCATTATATTGCATTCGATATCAGGATTTTTATGATGATCTATGAGAATTTTAAATGCTTTTGAAGTAACTATGGCATCGCCAAGTTCATTGCCTGCTCGGTTGGGCGCATTCATGTCTAACACAAAAAGTAAATCTGCTTCCAAAATCAACTTCACTGATTCTTTCATTTTGTCCTGAGCTACCAAAATAGAATCACTTCCTTTCATCCATTTGAGAAAATCCGGAAAAGGATTTGGAAGAATTACTTTTGTATTATACCCTTCATTATTAAAAAAATGAAATAATCCTAAAGAAGAACCAACTGCATCTCCATCAGGATTGTAATGAGAGATGATAACCACATTTTTGGCTTGCGATATAACACGCTTTATAATATGTATTTCCTCTTTTTTTAGCATTACAGAAATCAATTGACAAAAGTACAAAAATATTTAATGTAATAATCCTCAGTGCTAATTTCCTTTACCTGCCACAAATTTGCTTATAATCACAATATTTGCAATGGTCGGATTCTTCAGTTCTGCGGAATGGAATGGAAGGATTGAATATCTCGGTCAAAATTTCCTTAAGAGATGCTTCAAAAGCATCAATAAGATCGGCAGAAATTGTATTGCCATCTATGGAATTTGAAATTGAAGGGAATAAGATGCTTTTCCCTGTATTCATATTAATTTCTCTGAAGCTAATAATTCCGCAAGTTAAAGGAGTCTCAAAAGAGGAATTGTTTTTACAATATAGATAAGAGTAGACAAAGAGTTGAAATAGAATTTTCTGGTCCGGGTCAGTAAAGAGCGTAGGCATATCACTGAATTGTAGATTTTTTTCATCTACTTTACCGGTTTTGTAATCTAAAATTGTAACTTTATTATTACGTAAATCAATTCTGTCAACAAATCCTTTTAATTGAATTTCCTCATTTTCAATTTTTAAAATATGATTATATTTTTTTTCAAGTTCAAAAACGGTAATTTCAGTTACTTCCAATTCTAATTTTACTTGTTCTAAATAGTTTTTAATTATGCGAAAAGTGATTTCGGTTGCCAGAAAAAGTCTGCCTTTGTCTATATCCTGATTCCCAACATCTTTATTGCTTTTAAACTTACTGTAAATATTGTTTTCCAGCTCCTTTAAATAGTTGTCAATTATCACTTTATAATTGGAACTATCTTCTTTGATTGTGGCAATTATATCCCTTAGTATTTCATGAACAACGCTTCCAATAATCTTTAATTCAATATTTTCACTAATAGTTTTGGGGCTTTCAATTTTTTCTACGCTGGCCAAATAAAATTGTAATGGACAATTGATGTAAAGAGTAAGGTTTGAGGCAGAGAAGTTTATTTTTCGAAGTTTGGCAATAATATTCTCATCTTTGGTAATATCAAAATTATTTGTTTTTCCAAGCTTGATGTTGGGCGGAATTGATATAGATTGGGTACAAAAGGTGACATTATTTTCGATTTTCTGCTTTTTAATTTCAAATTCAAGTTGATTGATAAATCTACTTTTTTCTGCTAAGGAGTCAGAAGAGTCATTGTTGTATATTAAAAAAACATTTTTGGCACGTTGGAGCAATCGAAAAAAATGGTATGCATATACAGAGTCTTTTTGCTCATATGTAGGTAGTTTGAAATGCTTTTTTACATTATACAAAATGAGTGAATTCTCTGTTTTCCCTTTAGGAAGAATTCCTTCATTTACGGACAACATAATTACATTTTCAAAATCAAGGCCTCTGGTTTCCAGTAATCCCATGATTTGTAAACCTTGATCGAAATCTCCTTTGAAAGGGATTGTAAAATTATTCAAATTATCATGAATAACATATTCTATTACCTTAATGTCAGAATAATCTTCAATGCTAATTGTTTCAAGCACAACAAGTGTCTCTTTAAGTCCGTTGATGATTAGATTGATATGTTGGAAAATAGGAGAGAGGTTGTCATATTTTGATATTAGATTAATATAGAATTCAATCAGGGTTATAACAAAATCACAACCGGTTTTTTCTAAATCAGGCAGTGTTTGGGAGGGAAGTCCGGAGATGTCTTCTCTCTTAATAAAAATCCGATTACTGTTAGTTAAATTATTAATGAATTCTTTATGACTTATATCGGTAAAATAACAATGCTTAATAATGGGATTTTGAAAGTATGATAATAAGTCTTTATGATAAAAAAGAGGTTCGTTATTATTCTGAATTTCTTTAAAGCGATTTTCATTTTTTACCATATCAAGAATAGTCTGAAGCAAAATATATGCGGAGGTTTCTTTAAGAGGGAAACCCATGGTGAGATTAGCTTCAGAACAGTCGAATGAATGAATAAAGGGTAGTAGCAAGGATTCGTCGGCAAAAACCAAAGCTGTATTGTTGAGATTACCTTGAGACTCTTTTATTTCATTAAGTTTGTCAATGGCATAATATATTTGAGAGATCTTCTTAGAAATTCCAACCTGCGTAATTGTTTTCTTTACCGTGGCAAAGTGGTTGGAAATACCTTTAACTGTATCAAGGTTTAAATGAATTTTGAGTTTATCAAGAGCAGTCTTATAATGTTCAGCATACAAAACATCATAATCAAAATAGATTTCAGCATTAAAATTCTCTCGGTAATATTGAATGATTTTAATTTCTGAAAGAGACAATGTGCTTAGTCCTGCAAATATATATCTTTTATAATGATAGTGTTGGGCATATTTTGACATGTTCTCTGCCACATCCCTGTATAATAATCCATCATATCCGCTATTTTCTTTAAGAAGAGCTTCAGTAAAATTGACATAGATATCTTTTAGGTGAGTATAAAAGTTTATGTAATATGTCTGATTAGCCGTGAGGGTTTCTTTCCCAAAAGAGGTTTCCAGCTCTTTAATTTCACCAATATTTTTAAATATTTGGGTGGCATCGGCCAATTGCATGTCTATGTCGTTAATGTCATGCAGAAAAATTTCTCCCCAAGAAATAAAATCAACGAATTTTTTTTCTTTTGCAAAATCTAATTCTTTGTATATTGAAAAAAGCTTTATCAGGAGTGATAATTTTGGCAGTTTTTTATTGGGAGAAAGAGATTCAATGAAGTTATCTATGGCAAAGATAGCCGGTGAAAAGATTGGCTTTCCCGATTCTCTGATCAGCGATTGCTGTAGTAATTTGGCTGCTCTTTTGTTTGGAAGAATAACAGCCACTTCATGAATCGGTATTCCCTTGTTCTCCAAAATATGATTTGCCAGTTCAGCTAAGAATGTCATTTTTCCCTCTCTTTCATTTTCTTTAAAACTGATCCTTGAACCCGTTTATATAATACATCTTTGAACGGAATTTGTTTGCGAATTGATTCGTTTTTTATGTCGCTATATTGCTCATAATCATTCATTATTTCATTCAGGCAGGTAAGATAAATATCCTCTTTGTAAGATGAATCGAAAATAGCAAGGGTTTGTTCAATAAAATCCCATCCAAAGTTATACAAATTGGCATCCGTTATCATTAAGAGAATAATATCTAAGCTCTCAATATTTTGCTTTCTGGTTGAATCAACAACATATATTGCCGGATCCCAAATATCAGGATAAATAGTTTTATTATAGTACCAATAATCATTCTGACTGAAAAGATGTTGTTTGATTGGACTGTTCCAAATGCTCCAGTAATAGCTGTCTGCAATGGTAAGCACTCTTGGAAGTTCTTTTGAAGGATCAGTGCGGAATTGCATAACGGGAAAATACATCTTTTCGTGGGGCAATTCCTTTAGTAAGTTCATCGGAGGTTCCATGTCGAAATCCAAATCTTTACTGATGGTAGAAGTTGAGTCCGAAATTTGAATAATTTCAGGAAGATCAAATCCAGATGTCCGTTCAATGATATTTACTAACTGAAAAGCTGCTTGCCACATCCCATAGGTACTCCAGTGAACTCCATATTTTGAATAGAGAAGATGATTAGTCTTCTTTTTATATTCTTTAAAATAATTATTTAAATCAAGAAAGTTTACATTTTCTTTCTTACAATAATAAAGAAAGCTATCAAAATTAGACGTTGATTTGATTTCAGGATGATAACGATCCGGAATCTGTTCAGGGCTAAAGTAAGCCTTGCCGGGTTCAAAAACTAGTATCAGATCAATACCTTTCTCCTTTTTTAGTAAGATCTGTAGTTTTTTTAGGGCTTTTACTTTTTTTTCCACAAAGAAATCGCCGATATAATTTCTTCCAAGATATTCAGTAATATAAATCTCTTCATAAAAGTAATCATCTTTTCCCAAAACTAATTTTTTAGTACCTGAGTATCTGAAAAGTCTAAAATTTAACTCGTTATTTAATCTCACCCAGTTGTTGGCAAATCCAATATTTTGTTTGGTATAAGCTTCAGCATTGTCTTGGAATTTACTACTAAAAAAATTGGGCCAAGTGAATTTTTTGAGATTGAATTCTATTTTAGGGATGTTATTTAGTAAGCTGCCTTTGCTTTCCGGAAAAAAAGAAAAAACGAGAGGGATCGTCAGCAATAAACATATTGATGAGTAAATGATTATTTTTCCTAAGTTGTTCTGACTATTCATTATTATTAAAACCTAAAGTAAATAAATGGGTTGGCAGCTCCAGCGAGTAATGCTCCGCCACAAAGAAGATACAAAACAACAGCCAAAATAAGTAAGCCTGCAAGTCTTGGCATAGGCATGTTACGATCAAAGAGTTTAAATTGCAGATTCTCAAGTTTCCCCCAAATCCCCATAAAGGAAAATAGTATTGCAGAAATAAGAATTACAATGAATTTAGTATTGAAGGAAAATTCATCAATGCGATTGTCGAAGATAAACATTTTCTTGATGAAGGCAAATGCGTAGTTGATGCTGTCGGAGCGGAAAAAGACCCACCCAATGATGACAACGAAAAAGGTGAAAATGGTTGATGGAATACGACCGATTTTTTTCAGCACTTTGAGAAGAAATAGTTTGTCTGCCATAATAAAGATTCCGTGATAGGCACCCCAGACTACAAATGTCCAGTCTGCCCCATGCCATAAACCCGATATTAAAAAGACGATGATAAGGTTCAAATACATTCGACTGACTTTAACCCGATTGCCACCAAGCGAAATGTACAGATAATCTTTCATCCAATTGCTGAGAGAAATGTGCCATCTTCTCCAAAATTCAGTAATGCTTTTTGAAATGTAAGGGAAATTAAAGTTTTCTAAAAACTCAAATCCAAACATTTTACCCAGCCCTATTGCCATATCAGAATAGCCAGCAAAGTCAAAATAAATTTGAAATGTGTATGCCAAAATTCCTATCCAGGCAGTTCCGGTAGAAAAATAGTCGGGCGAAACAGCAAAAATCATATCGGCTTGTTCGGATAGAACATTGGCAATCAATACTTTTTTTGATAAACCTATCATAAATCTTATAAATCCCACAATCCGATTAGAGAAACTATTCTCATCTTCTCTAGTATCAAGTTGGGTTTGAATGTCTTTGTATCTAACAATTGGTCCTGCAATTAGCTGTGGAAACATTAGGATGTAGAGGGCATAATAGGCGAAATTTTTTTGAGAAGGAGTAGTCTTTCGGTAAACATCAATAACGTATGACATTTTTTGGAATGTTAGAAAGGAGATTCCTATAGGCAAAACAATAGTAACCCATTTATAGGGTTGGCAACCGAATATCCCCAATAATTCGTTTACATTCCCTATAAAGAAATTGGCATATTTGAAATAGAGAAGTAGCGATACATTGATAGCGATAGATACAAAAAGCCACCTTTTACGGTGATTTTGATTTCCCTTAGAAATCCTTTGTGCGATATAAAAATCGGCTAGCATTGAAAACAGAGCTATCAGAATAAAATCAACAGCTCCCCAAGTGTAAAATAGTAAACTGAAAAAAAGTAAGGTGTAGTTTTTTATTTTTTTAGGAGATAGATAATACAATAGAAGAACTATCGGAAGAAAAATAAAGAGAAAAATGGAGCTGCTGAAAACCATGTTGAGCTATTAGCGGAGTTAGTATTTAACGATTTTAAAGGATTGAACCGGTTGATCCTGAATATCAATTTGTAACAGATAAATTCCTGAATTGAAAGAGTTAATGTCAATTTTTGTGATGTTGTCTATAAGATTTTCTTGCAATAGGAGTTTTCCTGTCATATCAAGAAGTCTCACTTTCCCATTAAGAAAACTTATACCGTCAAATTCTATTATGAAATAATTACTTGTGGGATTGGGATATATCAGGCAATTGGTTTCGTTATTAAAATCTTCTATTGAAACGGCCGGAAGGACTGTCATGGAAATAGGAATGACAATGCTATTTCCATCTTCCACATTACAGGTGAGATTGGCTTCATAAGTTTCTCCTACAACTTTATTATTTGCATTTAATGTCAAGGTAACCTCTTTGGTCGAAAGTGCATTTATGCTGCCATTTGGATAATTAACAGATGCCCAGTTTATAGAGTTGTTATTTGTACTTAAAATGTTATTATTGAAAAGTAAAAATACTGGAGTGGTAGATTGGAAATATAAAATGGTATCCAATGTTGTATATTGGGGAACTGAAACAGAAACCATATCAGGATTGATTGCAATATTCGGAATATAAGTGTCTGATGTAGGATAGCAAATATCGTCAACAAAAACCTTGTCGAGCCCTGAAACAGTATTTACATCTTTTGAATATACCCACTTAAAAGTGTGTTGACCTGCAGAAACAGGGTAAGAGATTAGCTCCCATGGATGAGTGCCTGACCATCGTCCTTGCATTACATTATCGATGTAAAATGATAGCCAATCATAATTGTTTTCGGTGGATGTCATTCTATAGAAAGTGATTGTCCCGGCTAATCCAATATTGGCATTGATTAACATGGTACTTGTTTCATTATCTCCAATGTTTGCTGAAGCAGCCGAGTGATTTGCTGAGTAGAAATTGGTCTCGGAAATTTGCCATGGCGAATCTGTAGAATTACTAAATCCGGGATTTTCAGACTCAAAATTTTCGCAATTGTTTTCACCAATAATCGAAAAAATAATTGTTTTAGAGTAATTATTGTTGATATATAAGTCCAAAATTGCATCAACTGTATTTCCTTCAATGAAGGAAGAAGATGGGAGTATTAAAAATTGAACAACTGCTTCACCACCGGGCAAAATCGAAGAAATAACCGAACTTGAGGTGGAGGAAACCTGAACGTTGGCGTCATCAATTCGTAAGTTACAATTGATGTTATTGATAACATCATCCCCATCATTTCGCAACATAATATAAAGTGTATCAACTTCATTTGGATCTAATAGAAAGTCGTTATTATCCCTTATGTAAAAATCAGTAAGATTGATTTCTGAAGCATAAACAATAAAACTAAAATTGCCTGAAGATGGGAATCCGTCACAAGTAATAGTGGATAGAAATTCTAAAACGTGTTCGTTTGGAGTGTAATAACTCACAACAAAGCTGATGGCGTTATTTAAAGTATATTCGTTCCCTGCTGCAATATATCCAAAAAACTCATTGTCATCAGTCATGGTAACATTATCATCAAAAATTGAAAAGTTTAGATTGCAGTTATTGTAGGCGATAGTATCTACATTTTTGACTTTTACGGAAAGGTGAACAGTGTCTCCAATATTGATAACATTATCACCTCCTGCTTCTACCTCAATCGAAGTGATAAGCAAGGGATCTGGATATATGCTGCTAATAGATAGTGTTTTATGTTGAAAAACATCATTGTTGTCCCAACAGGTTACGTCAAATGTTTTATTTGTAAACGGTTGAGAAGTAATACCGGATAGCTCTCCTGATGAAGAAATGGTGAGTGCTTCAATTTTTTTTGGTGGAGTAAACCGAAAATTTCGGTTTGCAACATTAGTGCAAATGGAATTGCTTGCGGGAGTTTCAGCAAATATTCTGGCATCTCCGCGGGAAATTGCAGAAGTCCCAAGTCTTCCACTATAGACCATATTACCATAATAGATCTCAATAATTCCTTCTTTAGATAGTTTTACAGTATATTGAATAATGCTTGTGCTTTGATTGCTAATTCTACCACTGACAATTAAGGTTATAGCTTCATTATTGCTTATTTTTTGAACGCTGGTTATGGTGAGGTCATCTTTAAAGGGAGCAATCATACGTGTTGTTTTGTCCTGTAGTACAGTATTTTGTAAAAAAGGCCAGTTGTAAGTATTCCTGAAAGTAATATAGCCGTCAGCATAAGTCACAATCTGGTCGTAAGATTGATCGAAAAAGGGAAATTCAAAATTAAGGGGGATAATAGCATACCCTGAGGTAGAACTTGTTAAAGAGACGTTGGTGCCCGAAAGAGAAGGATATGGGGCTGAAAATTCTTCCATATCATATTCTTGTTTGAATTCCCAGCGGTAAGGTTGTCGCCCGCCTGTGGCAGTTAGTTGATGTGAGTATGGAGTATAAGCATCCATGGGAGGTAAAATACTATCCTGAATATCAGGTTTGCTAAAATTTATAGCACGCGTAATAGTAAGAGTTGTGGTGTCATTGTTGGTGATGGAAACATTGGTTTGATCACATGCCTGCTCCTGAACTGTTGAAGAGGTATAATCCATTACGGAAAAATTAACAATTTCTCCACTCCCCGCTTGGTTGGGATCATCTTCAATAACATTAAAAAAGAATTTGGCGTCAGTGCCGGGCGTTATGTAGTTAAGTAAAGGACTTACATCAAGTCCAAGCTCGAGAGTTTTATATGATTCCTGTGTGGTATCTCCTTGCATATATAGTGCTCCTCCCTGAAAATTAAATACGTTGAACTCCATGGTGTGTTGAGGAACCGTCGCACTAGCATTATCTGCAATTCCGGCAGTCAATTTTATCATATTTCTCTTGTTATGCTTGATAGTTGCTTTATAAGTGACTTGAGGAAATACTTCATCTTTTACTTTTACAACGTAAATACAACTGTTCCAGATTCCCCCTTCGGCTGGAAGTTCTGCCAGTCTTTTATATGAAAAATAACAATAACCGTTGTCTCCAAAATTGGTCCCAAAAGTATTACAGAATTTGACACCTCCAATTTCCCAGTCCTTAACATTGACAACACCATCACCGTTGATATCAATGTTGTTTGTGTATTGACCATCCCCGTTATAATCCCATCGAATAGAATCATTATATCCTACAATTGTTTGAGAATGATTGACACTACTTGAAAATCCGGTTAGAAATTTTTTACCGGCTTCGGGAGTTCCGGCAGGAAGTGTATTCGATATGGTGCCGTAATAGGTACAGTAAAAATTGGCAAGCCCTTTCTATAATTCTATTACGCATTGCATTATAATATTTATTATAGCCGCTTAGCCATTTGGTTGGTCCTCCTGAACTGTAATTAGTTCCCCAATCGGGAAGAAATGGAGTTCCTGCTGTGCGAACTACTTGCCATGTTTCCATGGAGCAGACTCCACGATTATAACCACTATTGCAAAAATTCCATACAAAATGAGAAGGAAAATGATATGCATTGTTATAGCTGATGTCACTGTAGTTCCTGTTAACTCCAATTTCATAAGAAAAAATGTAGCAAATAGTACTTGCTTGACCACATTCTAAGGCTGCCTGATAAAAAATTGGAATCATGTAGGGAGTTTGCGAGTTATCTACTACTGATGGAAGTGAACGATTACGCAAATTATTGGGCATTCTCAATATCGGAGCAGATAGTAATGCGTTTTGATCTTCTATTGATAGGGTGTTTGGATGAAGCGCATATAAACTGTCCATATATTCCATTGTTGGCTCTACTTGAGAATATAACTGCCCTATAATAAGAGAGAATAATATTAATACAAGATTTTTTTTCATTGGTTTGATTATAAGATTCGCAAAAATATAAAAATAATTTAATCGTTTTAATTTCAATTTGTATCTTTGCGCCACAAAAATAAATAATGATTGAAATTAATAATATTGAAAAAAGCTACGGAGAACTTAAAGTATTAAAAAATATTAATATTCAAATAGATAACTCCAGTATTGTGACAATTGTCGGGGCTTCAGGTGCCGGGAAATCGACACTATTACACATTATCGGTTCTCTTGATAGACCGGATAAAGGAGATGTTATTATTGATGGAACTTCACTTTTTTCGTTGAATGACACTAAATTATCGGAATTTAGAAATAGAAAGATTGGTTTTGTTTTTCAGTTCCATCATCTGCTCCCTGAGTTTACTGCCATAGAAAATGTTGCTCTTCCCGCTCTTATTGCCGGAGTGAACCGCAAGGATGCTTTACATAAATCTATGGAAATACTTGATTACCTGAAATTAAAAGAGAGAATGAACCATAAACCCGCACAACTTTCCGGCGGAGAACAACAACGGGTCGCAGTTGCCAGAGCCCTGATTAATAATCCAAGCCTTATTCTTGCAGATGAACCATCCGGAAATCTTGACTCTGATAATGCACAAAGAATTGGCGCAATTATCAGATCGAACTATCTTGATAAAAGATGGTCTTATCAATTGATTTTTAGTAATATTAACATCTTAAAAATATAATTATGAACACCGAACTTAAAAAATTGTATCCGCAGAAATTGTGGGATTCTTTTGCTCACATTTGTGCTATTCCTCATCCTTCTAAACATGAAGACAAAATTTTGTCCTGGCTGAAAGAGTGGGCAAATGAAAATAAAATCGAATTTAAACAAGATGCAACCGGTAATCTTGTGTTTTACAAAGCTGCTACTCCCGGAATGGAAAACCGTGTTCCCGTTATTTTGCAAGGGCATATTGATATGGTGCCTCAGGCTAACTCTGGGAGCTGATAATGGTATCGGGGTATCTGCAGGACTTGCCTTGCTGATGTCTGATAATGTTTCTCATGGACCAATCGAGGTTTTTGTGACAGTTGATGAAGAAACCGGTATGACAGGAGCTTTTGGCCTTAAAAAAGATTTTTTGAAAGGGAAAATATTGATAAATCTTGATTCTGAAACAGAAGGCGAATTGTATGTGGGCTGTGCCGGTGGAATGGATGCGGTTTTCGAAATGAATTGTAAAACTGAACCAACTCCTGCAGCTATGAAAGGATTTAAGATTTTTATCTCCGGTCTTAAAGGTGGTCACTCCGGAATGGATATTGTCCTTGGTCGTGCCAGTGCAAATAAGTTGATTACTCGTTTCCTCGGAAAGGCTTATGATAATTTTGGAATCCGGATTTCCTCGGTTAGCGGTGGTAATTTGAGAAATGCTATTGCCCGTGAAGCTGAAACTGTTATTGCTGTTAATGATAATAAAGTTGCTGATTTTGAATCTTTTGTTAAGGAGATGACCGAAATATTAAAAAAAGAATTCTCAGCCACCGAACCTTCTTTGTCAGTCGATATGGCTTTTGTTGATACTCCAAAGGAAGTAATTGCAGAGGCTGATGCTTTGAGAATTATTAATATGGCTTATGCTTTACCCCATGGAGTGATGCGTATGAGCGATGCAATGAAGGATCTGGTAGAAACTTCTACAAACTTTGCTATTTTTAATGTTGAAAACGGCAAGATGTTTCTTGCCAATTTACTCAGAAGTTCGGTCGATTCTGCCAAAGAAACTTTGGGTGATAAAATGAAAGCAATCGGTCAATTGGGTAATGCTACTGTTACTCTTTCAGGCGCCTATCCGGGCTGGAAACCGAATATGAATTCCCCAATTCTTAAAACTGCCCTTTCGGTTTATAAGAAAAAATATGGTCAGGAACCAAAAATTATGGCTATCCATGCCGGTCT
>JAGVVH010000393.1 GCA_019135895.1 Bacteroidota bacterium
TAACGTCCGATGGCTTTGCGTTCGGGCGGGATCATTAACCACTAAAGTAAATTTGAAAGATGAAAGATAAATTAACCACAAGTGTTCATTCGGAGCAAGTCGCCCCGCCTGACGCAAAACCATTGTTATAAGCCGTTTTTTTTCGTGTTTGGCGTAACCTTTAATTTAAAAACAAATGGAACTTAAAGATTTTAAAAAACACATTGAAAGTTTCCCTGACGGAACAAAATTTGACTTTGGTATTTCTGAACCCTTTTCTTGGAGAGGTGTGTATGCAGAGGTAGCTTTTGAAATGCTTGAACAACAAATGACAAAGGAAGAAATTTTAGCAAACATAGAACTTGCTTATACAGAAACTTTTGAAGGTTATAAAGGTGGAGAATACAGATACAATGACCACACAGATATTCACTTTGAAAATGATTGTGGAAGTTGGTCTAATGGCGGTTGTGTTTCTCGTTGGATTGCTAAAATTGAAGAGAAAGAAGAATACCAAAGTCAAGAGGATAGACTTGTTAAGTTGGCGTTCTCTTAAAATGGCTTATAACATCTCGCTATCTGCCATATGGCGGGTATTATACCCGTAATGGGCAACAAATACCTATTCTAACCCAATTTATACCCGATAAGGAGTAAAACCATGACACCATCACACTACACCTTCGCAGACAAAGAAGTCATAGACATGATGGCTTCTATCTGGGGCAATGAAGCCGCCAGAATGTTCCTCACCCTCTCCGCATTCAAATACCAGATGCGGGCAGGACGCAAGACAGACGACCCAACATCTGATCTCGAAAAGGCAAGACATTGCCTGGAATTGGCAACTAAGTACGATGAGATCGGCCCGGAAAGCACCGACAACAACTTCGATTTCGATGAAGGCTGGAATAACCTTAAAGAATTTCCAAAACCTGATAAGTTTGTTTTTGTTCGATACATTAGCAAAAATGGGTTTCCATGTGTACAAATTGGGCGATACGACCCTGATTTAGATGTTTTCATGGACCTTGATGGATATAGGATAAATAATCCTATTAAATGGAAACTAATAAATTTTGCTAATAACGCCCCAAGCAATTCATGCGTCAACCCAAAACAACAAGACGCCGATAAAGAAGACGAATGGATAGACTGGCGTGGTTTTGGGGACGACCCTAAGCCAGAACCGTATCTTGTTGTTGATCTCAAGATAACTAAATGTTCAGACGAGATAACCAAATGTCCAGATGAAGATGTTCGCTATGGTTTTGGATACTGGAATCCCGAAATAAACGACTGGAATACATTGTTGGAATTTGATAAATCAGAGCATAGCATACAATGGAGAAAAATAAAATATTAGTCATTATTGACAATTATTGACATAAGGGTATAATGTCAATATATTTGTGTCTTCTTATGTTGTTATATGGAAGGTAAGCAAAAAAAGAAAACAGAAAAGAGAGTTACTGAGGATATAAAAGACACGATATCCGAAGTACTTGTAAAAAACAAAAAAAGACTTGAAGAAGAATTGGATACGCTTACTGGAAAACAGTTTGTTGACAAATATATTGACCTATTGAAATATATAATCCCATCAATGTCGTCACAGAAGGTTGATACAAATCAGGCTCCGCCGGTTACCCTTGTGTTTTCTCCTATCCAATCAAGGGATCAGTTAATGGAGGCCAATACAATACCAATAGATTCCATACAAGATGGATACGAAAACGATCCCGTTCAATAGTGTCTATCAACCATACTTTGATAGCCAGCATCCGTATGCTATCCTTTACGGTGGGGCAGGCTGTTTTGATGGGGATACCCTTATTAATACTATTAATGGGTATAAACCAATAAAAGACATAGAGGTAGGCGAAAAGGTGTTGTCACTTAATGAAAAAACACTTGAATTAGAATATAAACAGGTTGTCAATAAGTTTTGCTATAAGACGGACGACATAGGACAAAAGATGCTTATATTTGAGCTTGAAAACCAAGAAATCAGATGTACGCATGAGCATAGATTTTATTACAAGGGAGCTTGGGTTAAGGCAATTGAACTTGCCATCAGAGCAATGGAAACCCGTGGAATCAGGAAACGGGAGCTATTTTATAAGCAATTTAGGGAGGCTTTTAACGACAAATCACTATGGGGCGAAAAAAATTGCTATAATGAAACCGTCCTTAGACGCCAATGGTTATTACAGAACTGCCATTGTAATGAAAAACACCCCGAACAAATCATCAACAATAAAAATTCACAGATTAGTTGCAATTGCATTTGTCCCCAATCCCCAAAACCTACCAGAGGTCAATCACAAAGATGGAGTAAAGACGAACAACAGTGCGGAGAATTTAGAGTGGGTTACGCACAGACAAAATGTTCAGCATTCTTTTGCAAACAAGCTACAAACAAATATAGGATCGAAGAATGCCTTCAGCAAGTTAACGGAGGCAGATGTAATGGAAATAAGGGCAAATCCACGTCCGGTACCAGTAAAAAAACTGGCAGCCTTAGCCGAAAAGTATGGCGTCTCCCCATCGACAATAAAGGGGATCATATACAGACCGTGGAGAGCGTGGCCGCATGTGAAATAGATATAAATAAGATATTATCCATAAGAATTTCATGCGCCCCACAGTTGGTTCATGACTTGCGGGTAGATGGCAATGAAAATTATTGCATAACTACCGATAATATCATTGTTCATAACTCTGGAAAGTCAGTTGCAGCAGCACAGAAGCATATAATGCGGATAGCATCTGAGATGGACAATGGTTTTAGGCATAGGATATTGGTGCTGAGAAAATTTAAAACATCCATTCGGAATAGCGTATTTGAATTATTGCGCTCAACGTCCTACGATCTTGGACTTGGCGGTTATTTTCAAGCAAATACATCAGATCTTAATATCAGGTATTGGAATGACTCTGAGATAATAACCAGCGGTGTTGACGATGTTGAGAAAATAAAGTCCATTGCCAATATAACGAGCGTATGGATCGAGGAAGCCACGGAGCTTTCTGATGAGGAGTTTAAACAAATCAATCTTAGGCTTAGGGGTATTATGCCATATTACAAGCAGATAACCCTAACCTTTAACCCAATAACAGAACTTCATTGGATCAAACAGATGTTTTTTGATGATCCAAACGTTGAGGGCAGGGCGTTTAAACTTCACACCTCTTATAAGGATAACCACTTTCTTGATAGCGAGTACGTTCAAAAGTTGGAGGAGGACTACCTGTATGACGAGAACATGTACCGCATTTATGTTAAGGGTGAATGGGGGAGGATAAAGACAGGGCATAATTGGTACACCCGTTTTGATTACTCAAAGCACGTTGATACGGTTGAATACATACCGGGGGTTCCATTACATATCAGTTTTGACTTCAATTACAATCCATATATGCCACTTGGTATTTTTCAGGTCATCAATGACAATGGAATATACCGGGTGCATATGATTGATGAGATTGCCCTTACCAATCCCAACAACACGACAGAACGAATATGTGAGGTATTTTCAGAGCGATATGGTGGGATGATTAGGGAGCCTATATTTGTCTATGGTGACGCCCACGGCAAGGCGCATACTCCGTATAGTAGCATGAACCATTATGACATGATAGAGAAAAAGTTAAAAAGGTTTATGACCAATCATTCACTTAGGATATTGCCCAAAAACCCTTCCTTAGAAAAAAGGCTTGGGTTTATAAATAAAGTGCTTCACTCTGAGAAACTAAGAGAGACAACGCCAACGGCTGGTTATCCTATCATATTAAGGATAGACCACAAGTGTAAAAATATGATCAATGACCTTGAAAGTGTATCTTTGGGTGATGAGGGTAAAAAAGTTGTTCGGACAAAAAAAGACCCATTGAGCGGTGTTGCTTATCAGGTAGAGGGTCATTTTTCTGACCTTTTTGATTATCTTATGGTTGGGCTTTTTGAAAACTGGTTCCTTGATTTTGCTAACAGATAAAAAAACAAAAAAATGATCGACCTGTTGATTGACGTAATTAAAAATGACCGAAAGCATCCATATTATGACAGGGTATGTAAGCTGAGGAAAAAGTACACTCGCTACATAACCGGGGAGGATATGGACGAGGAGATGAAACAATTCAATAGGAGGGAATCTATTGAAGAATTTAATCAGCGCAAGTCTATTACAAAGCACATTACTAAAACGGTGTGCAAAAATCTAATGAAGCCCCAATTTAAAATCCCCCGATCCAACGGTACCGTTAGGATACTTAACCATGCCGATCAGGACAAGGAGAAGGAATTGGTTGCTATCCTCAATAAGTTTTGGGGGGATAAGACGCTGGACGAATGGATGGGGCAGAGATGGATAGAACTTAATAATATTGATCCCAATGCATTTTGTGTTATTGAATGGGGCGACTTTAATCCTGAAAAAGAACGGGCAATGCCATACCCGGTAGAAATAAGTAGTGATGAGGCCATTGTCTTTGAATACAAAAATAATGTTCTGCAATATCTTATTACCAGGGTAGAGAGCAAGGTTTATGAAAAGGTTCTTGTGAGATACACCATGTATAACAAGAAACAGGCCATTGCTTTTCAGGAAATCGACAGGCAGGACGTTCTTAATGGCGTACCTGCCAATGAGGGGGAGTATTTTTATATGGACGTGCCGTATTATAGGCTTGGATCAAAGGTATATGAAATAATTGCCCCGACACCATATGACCTGAGCGCTGTTCCTGCGTTCAGAATTGGGTATGTGCGCGATCTTTACACCAATGGGGCTACATTTATAAGCCCATTGGATGATGCAATGCCGATATTGGAAAAGATGGTTAAGGCCAATAGTGAGTTTGACCTTGCAATGGCACTTCACGCCTTCCCGCAAAAGATTCAGTATGTAAGAAAGTGTTCAAATGACCTGTGCAACAAGGGGTATGTTTCAGAGGGCGTTGTGTGTCCTGTCTGTCATGGCGAGGGACTTGAAGTAGCCACATCAACACAAGAGGTTATTAGGCTTGAAATGCCCAGGGCTGCCGAAGATTTTATCCCGCTCGACAACATCGTAAGATATATTTCAAATACCCCGGTTGATCTTTTGAAGTTCCAAAAAGACTATATCATATGGCTAATTGAACAATGTAAGTCTGCAATATATAACTCAGAGATTTTCTCCAGGAAGGAAATCGCAGAGACAGCCACAAGCAAAAACATTGACCTCCAAAATGTATATGATACGCTGTATCCTATGGCGCAAGACTACGCAAGGGAATGGCAGTTTATTATCGAAGTTGTGGCTGATATTACACAGCTAAAGGAAGGGCTTGATTGTAAGATGATATTCCCCAAGGATTTCAAAATGAAGTCCCTTAGTGAACTTTATTATGACCTGAAGATTGTTTCTGATAGCAGAGCCGACCCCTTCCTGAAGCAGCATATATATGACGACATCGCCATGTATATTTACCAGGATGACAGTTATGAGCTGAAGCGGTACATGACGAAGCGAGAATTTTATCCTTTTAGTGGTAAGAGTTCTGAGGAGATCGCGGTGATTGTTGCCAGTGATATGACGACAAGATTCAATAAGGTATTTTGGGCTAATGAGGGAGTTATATATGACCGCTTGGAACGTGCCAATATAAATTTCTATGATCTCCCAAAGAAAAGGCAATGGGAGTTAATAAAGACAGAGGTGGAGGATATTATGAAGAATACAGACAACGTGACGCCACCAGCATTCCCAGCCACAAAAACCGATGGATAGAGGTCAATACATAGAGGGGAAACTATCTCAACTTGAATCCAGGCTTAATAATTCCTCCCAGGAGTTAATTAGAGCGCTTCTACTGAACTTTAACCCACCGACCGATGACAATGGTCATCTAAAGTTTAGCCTCGCTTATATCGCGTTATTTAACCGAATATGGGACAGGTGGGTTCGTGGGGACAGAAAAGCCGCCCTTGATGTCGTATCCAGCGACCTCTCAGATATTCATCAATCAGTCCTTGAATATTATTCCGATGAGCTTGATGGGGATGATATTGAGGTGTCGCCCAAAGTTGCAAGAATCATAGACAGTCTTGGGTTTTCGTCCTTTGCCTCCGGTACATTTGCTGGCATAATTCTATTAGCGGCTGATGTAAAAAACCGCATCCAGCAAAAGATAATATACGCTATGACATCTGGGCAGTCATTTGGGTACTTGGGTAGTATAATATCTGAGATACCAACAGAATTGTCGAAATATCACAAAGGCTACCTGTTTGATCTTTATAGTCAGGTAGAGAGGATAGCGGCGCAGACATATGCAATTGATTTGAACCTTACCCATGCCGTATATGCCGGTGATGTAATTGAAACAACGAGGGAATTTTGCGAGGATAGGGTGCATAAGGCGTTTAGCTTACAGGAGATTCAGTCGTGGAACGACCTTGATTGGAGGGGCAAGATACCAGGAGTGGATGTCCTTGTGGCCTTGGGGGGCTATAATTGCCGCCACTATTTGAATTGGATTTCCGAGGGGACATATAATCAAATAAAGGAGGATAATGATTAGTGTTGTAATGCCATCATACTTGGGGTTCTATCATAAGAACGCTGCAACCAATAGGTCTGAGAAGTTTTGTCGTGCTATTGAAAGCGTAATAGATCAATCATATGACAACTGGGAACTCGTTATTATCAGTGACGGGTGTGATCGTACGGTTGAGCTTGCTGGTATGTATAATGATAGCAGGCTTACCGTAAAAAAAATCAACAAACAACCAGCATTCCACGGCCTTCCAAGGAATACGGGGATAGAAGCAGCAAGGCATGACTGGATAATATATCTTGACACCGACGATATGTATCTACCCAATTATCTAAAGCAGGTTACGTCTCAGATTGGGGACAAGATGTGGTACTATGTAAATGACATCGTATTTGACAAGAAATGGGTAACAAGGAGATGTAATATAAACAAGTTTGGCAAATGTGGTACTTCAAATATTATCCACCGTAAGGGTGTTTTGTGGCCAGAAAAACCAGACTACGGACACGACTGGTCGTTTATAAAGCGATTGAAGGCAAAGTGGCCGGACTATGGACATATGGAAATCCAAGGGTATTGTGTGATGCATATACCTAATTTATATGACAAATAACAAAAACAATGAAACACAAGTATTTAAAGATCATCGCTGATGGTATGCGCAAGGATGCTGCATTGCGCGATGCGCTAATGAAAATCGGGGTAGATGCAACCGATTTCTCAACCGGATTGGAAGATGCAGTCGTGAATTGCCTTATTGAAGAACTTGATGACGTTCAATATGACGAGTTTATGGCATATGTGTACGACACCGAAAAGGACTGGCCACTGTAATGCCTAAAGAGAAAGGCATTATATCTGATGTTCCACGACTGTATAAGGTGCAGGCGCTTGATAATATCATGTTCGGATACGTTCTTGGTATGAAAACAGCATTGCCGAGCCTTAGTATAGAAAGGTGCGTGGATAGCTTCATGCAGGAGCTTGATCTTTCTGAGGATGAGTACAGCAGGGATAGCGCATTATGCCAGTTTTATCGTTATTTTGACCTTATGCGCAAAATCAGGAGGTCATTTATTGACAATAATTGACATATGTTTAAAACGAACATAAATTTGTTCATAATTTAACCATGTTATGATAATTGCAGAAAAAGATGGCATTCTGGCAACGTTCCCTGTACTGTCATGGGAGAAGCTAAAAGACAAGAGAGGCTGGGTGGAGGTAAAAAAGATAAAAAATGTCCAGTTACCGCCAGAGGTAGATTCCCTGATGAAGGCAAAAGAAATAAAAAAGGAGCCGACAAAGGATGAGATGATAGCTGAACTCGTGGCAAAGGGGGTTGCTATTGACAAAAGATGGTCAGTAACCAAACTAAAGGAGGTATTAAATGATATTAGAGAGCAAGAAAACCGGACGGAAGATTAGCGTAACCAGCGAAGAATACGCAAAGCTCAAAACCCTTGGCCATGCCCAAAATTTCAAGGTGGTGAGCCGGGATGAGGAAGAAATAATCCCAGAGGTAAACTTTGATTTTCTCGTAAAGAAGGAAATTAAGGAACCAAAGGCAAGTAAGGAACCCAAACAAAATGTCTAATGGACGAAAGACAACTGTTGGTCTATGTGCTAACAAAGCAGTTTAACAAAACTGATGATGAGGTTGCCGAACTCATTTACAATTCGGATGGAACATTGAAAGAGGATGCTGGTGACGTTATCCTTCATGTCAATGCCGAAAAAGTGGCAAAGATGAAGAAAGACGCCACGACCAAGTTTGATGATGGCTACAAAAAGGCGCAAAAAGAGGTGATGGAGCGTGCTGAAAAGATTTTTAAAGAAAAGACAGGATTCACCGAAGATGCCGCCGACTTTGAGAGTTTACTGGATGGCTTTTTGAAGGCCAAGCCAACCACAAAACTAACGGATGACGACGTAAAGAAGCACCCCGCCTTCCTTGCACTTGAGAATAGTAGAGTCCCAAAGAGTGACTATGAATCATTAAAGGCTGAATATGATAACTTCAGGGTTTCGGCACAAAGGGAAAAGATCATTCAAAAGATTCAGGATAAGGCATGGGCGTTAACTGAAGCCAGGAATCCGGTTTTGTCGGATAACCCAATTGTAGCAAAGACAAGAAGGGATGACTTCCTGAGAAAGTTTTCTGATTTTGATTATGAGTTTGTCGGCGATGAGGTTGTCGTGCTAAAGGAAGGGAAAAGGATTGAGGATAGTCAGGGTAACCATAAGACATTTAACTCACTTGTTGATGAGCTTGCTCAAACAAGCTTCGACTTCAAAAAGCAAGATGGGAAAGATACGCCCAAAACGCCACCGCGATTTGGAGCCGGAAAGATGACAAGCGAAGAATACTATCAGAGACTTTCACAAGAAAAAGATCCGCAGAAAAGGGTTGAATTACAGAACGCCTACCGTAATCAGTAGGATGGAGTTGGCAGCCACTCTAAAAGGTTGATGGATTTTTTTCTAACCCTAAAAATCTATCAAAAATGAGTACAGTAGGAGGAGTTTTTACAGAAACACAACTGCTTGATCTTATGGTCAGGGCCGATGCGTTGGCCTTTGATGACAGGATTAAGTTGCAGTTTATTCCAAAGATTGGTGTGCTTAACGCCATCAATGCAGTCCAGAATGCACGTATCAAGCCGCTGTTTGGCGTCAAGGATCGCGATGTTCAGGTGATGTGGATGAATACCTGCGATATTGAGGCCGACGATGATGTGTCGTGCGAATTTGGCGGGGAGTCTGCATCCACTAACACAGAGACATATGCACTTAATAACAAAAAGGCTGTTATGTGGTATGTTGATGAACCAGACTATGACGACAACTATTTTGACATTGAAGAAGGTCTGGCAAAGAGCCAGCTTGCTGCTGAAGTCAAGCTGTTGGATTGGCTGGCCGGTTATTCTGTTGGGGTGTTGAATACATCTCGCGGTGTCAATGCTACGTCCCCTGAAGGTAAGGGTAATATTAGTGGAACCGACACCTATATTCTCCCCGCATATTGGAATAGCGCACTTATGGCCTATTTTGAAAGGGCAGCAGCTATGAATCAGATTGCAAACCCGGTGTTTGTGTCTGGTAATAATATGTACGAGGCAGCCATTCTTGCAAACGCAAATTCTGCCAATGCCAACGGCAAGGGAGATGCTATTCTGTTCGGCATGAGGCCGTGGTACTTTGACTTGTTCAACGTGGATACCGTTAACACTCCGGCATACTTTACATACATGATCGGGCAAGGCGTACTCGCAATGGCCAACAAGGTTGTGAACCAAAACACTACCCCAGAGGTGGTAAATGGCGTATTCACACGTTGGAGTAGGCCGATGACCCTGTTCCCCGGATTAAGCGTGGATATGTTCTATAAGCCGGAATGTTCTGGCACGAATCGCGTGAAGCATAACTTCAAGATGATTCTGAATGCCGACATCTTCCTGAATCCCACCGGATGCAGCGCAACAAATACGGGAGTGCTTTCGTTTATTTGTGGCGAACCCCAGGATTGATTTATGTAGTTTAAGTTTCTCAAAGAAAGAGGTGGAGCGATTGCCCCACCTCTTTCTTTATATATGCGCCACAAAATACCCGCCATATGGCGGGTAGCGGGGTGTTAGCAGCCATACTTACGAAACTCTGCTGTTATACGGTCGCTTTCCGCTGCATACATTCTCATTATCCTAACACCTACTCTTGCTTCTCGTGCTGCTTTCATGCATTCGCATATTCCAATAGCTCTCTTTATTAAAGATTGTGGAATAGTACGGCTGCTAACAGCACCTATACCCAATTGGGCGGTTTGTTCTTGATTTAAAGTGTATTCCATTTTATTAAATTTTATCTGTTATTGAAAAATTGTACTATTAATTGCCCAACTGGGCATAGCTGCGAACCGTTAGGTGCAATGCTATTTCGACCATTCACTATCATTCTTCAACATACGAAGAACAGCAGGGAAAATGTGTTGTAGGTCATTAGCTGTCATACCGCTTTTTTCAGCGACTACTGCCATTTGATGTGCTAACAATGCTTCTGCTTCTGTATCTTCTGTGAACAGCCAATTTTGAACCATTGGATGAGCAGGGAATACTTCTTTAACTCCCTTTCTCCATTTGAAATTTAAAACATTTTCC
>JAGVVH010000319.1 GCA_019135895.1 Bacteroidota bacterium
AATGCACATGCTCATGGCAGTGTCGGCAACTGCGCTTGAAATATCCAAAAATGTTTTGTCATTTGAACCAAGTGTGTTTCTGATATTGTCTAATCTTGCCTTACAATTGTTTACAAATTTTTGCGCCCGTTCCGGTAGGGTATGAATTTGAGATTCCGTAAACTCAGCAAATTTCTGCGCTTCGTTTAATTCGTTGACAATATAATCGTAATCCACCTTAATTTTTTGTTGTTTCTTTCTTTCGTTCTTTCCGGAAACCCATCTTTCATAGACCAGCATTCCTTCCTTGATGCGATTTTGTGATTTTATGCCGGTAGCGATGGAATAGGCATTTCGTGCTAACCACAGGGCATTATCTCCCGGATCAACCTCACCGTCACTATTGATATAATGGTTGTAATAACTTATACTGCAATCGTAAAGTTCTTCTGCAAGTTTGTCTGCAAGAGCCTGGTATTGAAAGTCGTCTAATGACAAGGCTTCTTTCAATTTATTTAAGTCGGCGCTGGTATCTTTGAAGAGTTTCCCCCCCGCCTTATCCGCATTCTTTGGGGATTTCTTCCTTGCCTGCTCTGTTGTCTTTATGAAATTTTCAATGTTGGTGATGTGTTTTCCGATCAGTCGCGATATAACGTGGCGCCGCGCTTCTTCCGGAAATGATGAAAACTGTGATATAAAAGCCGACAGAGTTATTCCATTTGGCTTATCAATAAGAGGAATGATGGTTTTTTCTATCTCATCAATAAAAAAGCCTATTATTTTTTGTTTTTGAATTTTGAAATTCTTGTCAGCAACATGCTTTGTATAAAATGACAGCAGGTCTTCATTGAATGATCTTGCCGCCCAGGTCATGCCCTTTGAAAATTTTTCAAAATTATAAGATCCATTTTGTTTGGATATGGCCATATAGAGAACCGCAAGGTTCTTTGCACTTGAAAAAAGATTGTTATCCTTAACGCCTGCAGAAAGTTGCCCTTCAAGCAAGCTTATGGCTTTTGTGACATTGCCGCTTTTAAGAACATCCAATGCAAGCTCGTCATACATGTTGCGCTGCCAAAACCAGAACAGTGAATAAATAAAACGACTTTCTGAGGTTTCTATGCGGCTTGCCGCTTCACGAACCAAATCCTTGGATCTCTGCAAACTGGAGAGGCACGGAAAGTCTGTTTCATATGAGACTTGTTTGCCAAATTCCATGTTGAGCTCTAAATCAGATATCCTTTTCGTGATCTCTCTTTCAGAAGCGTCTACCGGCAATCCTAAAATGCGAAATGGATTATAATGAATAAAATTCATAATATATCTCCATTTAAACACTTTTGGTTATTGGTAATTATTGATGTCTGTCCAAAATAACCCCCCCCGTGTTCTCTTGATGAACGAGGTTCCCATAATTAGTCCATGACATCTCCAAGCATTGGTAAAGATTAAAATGAAATATGATTGCGATATGTTACTTGTTTTTTTGTTATCATGATTTTTAGAGAAAATCTACTATAAAGGGGAAATAAAGTTTGGCGGCGTTTCCTTTCATGTGCACAAGCAGGCACAGAAAAGAACCTAACTGGCGCCATGGGAGTTGTCTTCTTTGTAAGTTTAGTTTACTTCTCTCCGGGCAAAACGTCCTGTCACGTATTGTGACCGCCAACGATTCCAATGAAGTTAATGAGTATCGTTTGAAACCTTGCATGTGCCTTATAATTATCGGATGCTTTGTTTCAGGAAGGCATACGTACTATGTCTCATCAAAATATTAACCCTTTAAAAACAAACCCTTTCATCCTGTATTTATTAACACGAACCCACCGCATACCACCCAATCGCATCCTGGGAACCATTCTTTTCCCCATCCTCACCCATATATTCTTGGCCGAAGATTTCTCTCCCTGAACGACCCAGGAAGGTTTGCGTGGCTATTGTTCCGGCTGATTAAAAAGTATCATCAAAAATATTGACACCATCTTCTTTCTTTAAAACTTTCTTGTTCACCGGTTCATCATCAGGGAAAATAAAATCAATCGGTTTTTCTTTTGGCGAAACAACAGGTGTCAATGTCTCGACCGGTATTTCTGTCTTCAATTCAAGCGATTTAAACCCCTCATAACTTGTAAGATCAGCCTCGGAAGTAAAAACT
>JAGVVH010000551.1:0-410 GCA_019135895.1 Bacteroidota bacterium
GAGCCGCTATTGGCCCTAACGTTCGGCGGTATGTGTTGTTGGCGCCGCTTCGAGGTGGCGCGTGTTTTTGCACTCGTGATGCGTTGTAGGGATATGATTGTTACTTGTTTATTCTCTCGTTGGCAAAAACCGTGACACCAGGAGGGAGTGCCCCGCGGGAGCGGGGCCAGGCCGCACTGCGCAATGGTTTTTGCCCGGCGGCTTCAGCCGCTAAGCCGGGCCGATAAAGCACCAACTGGTTTTGGTGTGCCGGTCAGGCGGATCGGCGCGCAAAAACCAGTCGCGGTGCGGAGCGTCAATGACATATACCGACCTGTTAGCGTTAGTTTATTTTTACTATTCAATCACTTCTACTTCAATTTCGATTCCGCCAATCTTTTTCGCTATTACATTATACAACCAGCACCAAA
>JAGVVH010000551.1:435-3535 GCA_019135895.1 Bacteroidota bacterium
GAGAATCCACCAGCGATTCCCATTATCAACATTATGGGTACAATCACAATTAGCGAAATGAAAAAGAAAATTATTGCAGAGATTAAAGATGTCTGCAGGACTCCAATTTTTTTTTACTTTTCTCATAGTCATTTTGTTATAAATTTAGGTTATTAATTGATAATTGCTTCGAATTAACGCTAACGGTTACGTATATGAAACGTTTGGCATTTCGAAGCACTTTCCTGTCAAGTTACAGCAAACTTTGATACGAGCTAAAACGCTCGATAACCCACTGACTGCCAAATGTTTTATATACGATGTTGTATGCTGGGCATTCATGCAGTCTTTTTATCTTTTAAGTTCAATCTGTATTTGCAATATGTCTTACTATAAAATGCCAAAGAAAGAATAATCAATATTATGTCTGTAATGAATAGGGTCAATGAAAAACATTTGTCTGCAAAATTGACAAGATTTTCTTTAGAGCAAATTGCTATAAAAACAGAAATCTGAAAACCTAAAATAAACCAAAAGAAGATGATATAGAAATTTGGTAAATAGTCCAAAAACCCTTTTTTATCGGGATTATATAATTTGCCAAATACATTTTCATAATCATCGCCGAGGTATTTTTTGCGGATTACCATATTCAAATGTTGGTCTCTTCTAAAACCATAGCCTTGATTAATTAATATTCCATTTAGTAACAACAATACAGCTAAAACAACTACTGAGGTTGCAAGTAATGTCTGATTCGAGAAATAGTCAACTTCATTTACTTGTTGAACAAAGGATTGAGTATATTGTATATTTGGATTTGTATGCGTATAAACATACCCAAAGCCTGCAAATAGGGCTAAAAGTGCTACTAAGAACTGTATAAATAAGCCTTGATGGTGGTTTTGATTCTCTGCAAATTGGCTATGCAGGTTTTCTAATATTTTTTCTTTTGTTTCCATATTAACTGAATTAGAAGTTTCCATAGTTTTAGAGTTAATCAATACATTTAAGGGTTTCTATTAATTTATTTTGATTGGATTCAGTAAAATCAACTTGAACAAAAGAATCATTTGTATAAACCCTGAGCGTTTTTATTTTCTTTTGTTCTAAGTAGGATTTTATTGTGTTTCCTTCATAATCTGGAATACCAATATTTAGCATTGCAAAACCCACACAATTATCTGCACCATGATTTAGTTCCTTTAATCTCGTGCCATCGGTAAAAAGAAATATTATGCCATTTTGATTGCTAATACAACCGCCATCTTTTATATCGATTGTAAGTACGGTTTCTTTTTCTCCATTTTCAATTTTTTGAGCAACATGTATTGATACTTTTCGTTGCCCATCTTTATCAATATACATTCTATCTTTCATGGAAATTACAGTAATGTCAGTAACTTCGTCATATTCAGTTATAACCCAATCTGAACAGTTTTGAGCTTTGATAGTTGTAGTGAATGATAAGATTATGATGAAAAGAAATAGTTTTCTCATATTGAAATCAGTTAAAATAACAAGCTGGGGCTATGCCCCAGCTTGTTATTAAGTTTATAAGCCAGCAGCGGCATTTGCTAATTTCATTTGAATTTTAGTGAACTTTTGCAATTGTGCAGGTGTTAAATCATCATCTGCATCAGCTAAACTTTCCTGAAATTCTTGGGCTTTTGTTAACATTTCCATATATTCAGTCATTGCTGAAGCGTCACCAGCATTTGCTTTTTTTAGCAACTTAATGTATTTGTCAGTATATGCTTCATAATCTGCAAGTACTTTGTCCCAATTTGTACTACCTGATTTTTTTGTTACAACTTCTTCGTCATCTTCATCATCAGTAGTGGAAGAATAAGAACTTGACGAGCTTTCGGAAGAACTGACAGACTCTTCTTTAAATTTGGAGTTTGTAATTGAAAAGCCTTTTGCCTTTTTAGAAGCAATTTTTAAAGCATCAGTTCTACTTAATGAACCTCCACCTGTTGAATATGTATCATAAACAAATTGAACAGCAAAGTCTCCACTACCACTTTTTAAAGCATTATCAACTTTTGTGTTTTCGCTTTCAGTAGTGCACCAACCTGACTTAGAAATTGTAAATGTACTCATGCCAGAAATCGGCATTCCACTTTCATCAGTTAATTCTAATCGTATTTCAGTACTCATGCCAGAAATCGGCATTCCACTTTCATCAGTTAATTCTAATCGTATTTCATCAAATTCTTTGGTACTTTCTAATTGTTTGATTGCTTTTAACTTAATTGTTAATATTAGTTCAGAGCCTGGTTTTGAAACAGTATAATTACCATCAACAACTTCCAAATAACCTTGCAAGTCTCCTGCAAAATTTACTGAATTGTTTTTGACAGTGAATTCTTTGCTGCCACCACCACAAGAAGAAAGAATTATTGCAAATAATGCAATCATTGGTAAAATTGATATTTTTTTCATTTTCAAAAATTTAATTGTTAATAAATGTTTTTGTACAAACAGGTTATAATCATAATTATAAGGTCAAAAAGTAATATAACCTGCACTATTACTTTTGCTTTTGGACTTTTGAGTAATTTTAATACAATGAAGATAAATGAGGTTAATAAAAGAGGTAATAATGCAGGGAATTGTAAAAAACTTTCCATAAAATTCCCCTTTAACAGCTCTATTAACGAACGCTGGAAACCGCACATAGGACAACTAATTCCAAATGTTTGTTTATAAAAGCAAGGAAACATATGCTCTTGTAACCATTGTATTAAATTTTCAAGCATATGTACTACAAATCCAAGAATTCAAGCCATGGAAGCGAAGCTGCTCCTATTATTACTACAACAATTATGTAGTATAATAATGATAATGAACCTAGAATTACTCCAATAACGGAGGTTATTCTGCCAGCATTTAGAGCACCATAGCCTACATAATCATTCGGATTTTGAAGATATAATCTCTTGCTCTTTCCAGATATTGCAAGGCCGATTATACCAAGTATTAGTCCGACAAATAAGCAACCGAAAACTAGAGAACAAATCCCTAAAACTAAAGTCGCTGTTGAATTTGGTAACGTTTGTTTACTTTCCATTTGTTTTTTGAATTTAAGTTAATACTAATTTGAACTATTTATAAT
>JAGVVH010000157.1 GCA_019135895.1 Bacteroidota bacterium
AGAAAAGCTTGACGAAGGTATAATTTATGTTTCGTTGAAATATTGTACAGCCGTTCATAAATGCTGTTGTGGGTGTCAGGAAGAAGTGGTAACACCATTGTCACCAGTCGATTGGCAATTAACATTTGATGGTAAAACAATTACACTTGATCCATCAATTGGAAATTGGGGATTAAAGTGCCAATCTCATTATTGGATACGGAAAAATAAAATTATTTGGTTAGAGAAATGGCCAGATTCGAAAATAAAGTTACTTCAAGAAGCAGATCAAATCGAGAAAGAAGAGTATTATAAAATAATTAATAAAAAACGAAAGAGGCTATGGAAGAGGTTCTTCTTCTATTTCATTTTTACCATTGTATGGTATCCCCATCTATCTGGGAAGTTTCTTTTAGCTTGGTAATCTGCGGGTAAGCGTCTGGCTTATCGAATTTCAAACGATAATGAAAGACCCTTCTTAAAATCAATTCGTTATTGTCAATAAGCTGGGTTTTAAAAACAACATTGAATCCTTTATATTTATATGCTACACTGGGGTACCATAGTGCTTCATGCTTTTGCTCAGGACCCTTTGAACGCATTAATGTATTTGCAAAAAGGGCACTGAAAAGATAATCATTAGAGTGTTTAATTTCCATTTTGGCAAACTGTTTTGCGAAGAAAATATTCACTTTTAACAGTGCTTGATATTGATCCTCAGTCTTCCCTTTACGCATTAATGGCTCTATGGCTTTAGCTGCTTCTCCAACATCGGTACCAACTTTTTGTGTATCTTCAGAATGACAAATCATACATGCTTCTATATCCTTTGTGAGTTCCCATTCTCCGATAACCAAATCAAATTGTCGATTTGCTGTTTTACGTAATTCGTCCTGGCATGATTCAATGGCTGCTGTATCGAGTGCACTTGAAGCATAAAATGTCGATCTGAATGGTAGATTTGCTCTACCAATATCCTTGCCTGGAGTTGGATTATATGAGATTCTCGATTTGCTTGTAAATGGCTTGTTTTGCGGACATAACTGCCCTCTATAAAAATAATGACCTTTTACCTGAGGCCAGAAATTTGCTGGTATAGTGAATGAATTCAATATCATCATCAATACAGCATTTATGTTATAATAACGCAGATTTACTGACTCAAGCTGTTTAATTCTTTTGGCTATTTGATCAGGATCATCATAGTTAATTATCCTGAACTTAAAACCGTATTTTATTAATATTTCATTTGCGTATCTAATCAGTGAATCTAACCTCATAATGCATACTATTGATTTTGGTATTCTATTTTTCACGAATTTCCCTACCAACTCCCAATTCTCTCCGAAATTCAATTTTTAATGCCATTTTTAAATCCTGCAATTCTTTCTGCAAGATTTCCTCATAGGCTTTCATCATATCATCATTAAGTTTTACGCTCATCTCTCCTGAAATATTTTCTCCCATAAATTGTTTGGTAGAATATGTCTTCCAGACCCTATGTACGCAATCCCGAATCTTATTTATGATTTCACTGACTGAATCGGTAAATACAACATCATTTTGTGCAGTGTATGAAAAAAAGTTATTTACATTTTCAACTACTTCGTTCGCTATTTCATCCTGAGATTTTTGTGGACTGAATTTTACAGGTCGAAACATATATTCAAGTGGGGTTTCAAACTTTACTAATAATTCATACGTCTTACGTATAATGTTAAGTAACTCAGTTTGTAAAACAGTTTGTTTTATTTGAAACTCCATATTAAGCTTTTCAAGATCAGACTTATGTTTTTCGAATATCAAGTTATATTCATGAGTCCTTTTTAATTCAACTTCCTTCAGTTCAGCCTTATATTTTTCAATTCCACTCTGACTGAGATGATCGATAACCTTTTTACCAAGATAAATTATGACACCTGTACCGGCTGATGTTCCGATTAAAAACTTAATTATTCCTTCAAGCATTAGGTTTTAATTTATATCGTTATACATTAGTGGTTGATTCCATCATTAAATGGTCTATTCCATCAACGTCTTCACCAAACAATCTCTCAAATCAGTATAGTACTGGATATTGATCTTAGTAATCATGTCATCAGATAACTCGTTCAACTGTTTTCTTGCATTCACAGGAATA
>JAGVVH010000007.1 GCA_019135895.1 Bacteroidota bacterium
ATAACTTTAAAAATTTCTGAAGGTTTCATGTATTTCTTCTCTCCCTTGGTTTGTTCTTGCGGAAGTTAATTACCGCTTAAAAGAAGAATACTACAGATTTTCTTAAATGTCAAGCGGTATTTCAAGTAATTTGGTTTTATTTTTCTTTAGTTTGTAATTTACGAAGTAATCTTCAATAGTTATGACTTTAGAAAAAAGTTTAGAAGCGCTGTATAAACGATTGAAAAGACGATCTTCATTGTAATCCCCATCAAAGTTTTCGGCTAAACAAAGGGACTCGTCTTGTTTAAAGAATACATAGATTTTATCACCCTCTACATATTCCGAATTAACTATAGCGTCTCGTATCTTGGCTTCGTTCGGTCTAGGAGATTCAAATACTTTCTGTGTCAGAGTTTTTTTAGAACACCATCGTTTAATGTCTTTTAAGTTCCTGATTTCTTTGACATATTTGTTGTATATTTCAGTATAGTTAGTTTCACCTTTAATCATAGCATTTACAATTTCCATATGAAACTCTTTAATGGCGGGTTCGTTTTTTGACGACTTTAAACCGCTACCTTTGACTGATAGTTTCTTGCCGTCATACATAATATAGTTCTTAGCTTTTAAAACTATGAATTTTTCAAAGGTGCCGTCATCAGCAAAATTGATGTGTTCTGGAAATATAGAGTTTAACTCTTCTAACAGAGAGATTTCTTCTTCTGGGGTGAATGGGCTTCCATCGGGTTTACAAATACTTATACTGTCAGTATCACAATTTACTAATGTAAAATTATTCGTCTTCATTTTCGTCTTCCTCTTGTGTGGTATTCTTCCAGTATTCATCAAAATCTTTACCCGTTGCCCAAAGAATTGACTTTTTTAGAATTTCTCTTCCTAGTCTCGTAATAGTATCTGCACCATGTAAGTAATTAAAATTTAATCCGGGAGCGCCACATAATCCATAGGCAGAGTTAATACCAATCTTTTGTGAACTTTGTAAAGCATCGTAATATTCATTACCAGTTTCTTGTGCAAGCGACTTATTGTGTAATCGTTGAGTGGTAAAAAATTCAACCATTTTGAGAAAATGTTTTTTAGGATCTTTTTTTTCATTGTAAATCTGATGTTGAATAATGATGCTCGGATACAAAGACGAAATGTCCCACTTCTTTACATTAGAATAGATGCCAGGATTTCCCCAACTTATTGCACCTTCAAAATTCTGGACTTCATCAGCTTTTGGAATGGAATGTTTTTCTTGAAGGTAACTTCTAACCAAAATGCTATTAAGCTGCGACCCAGTGGCACTTTCATTAACTTCTTGAAAAGTCTTTGGGACGCTTTGTGTCCAAAAGAACTGTGCAGGAATCATTTTATCAAATAGGGACAGGGAATCATCTCCATCATGCTCTGCATATTTTTTAATCTTCTCAAATTCAATCGGATCTTTATAATTATCTCTAATAGTGGAAGCATCGTAGAATACTCGACCTTCTACCTCTAAATCTAGAAATTGAATAATTTCTTTTAGTCTATAACTTGGAAATTTTCTAGCAATATCATATTTGATTGATAGAAACATTGTGTCAATTATCTCTCGACCATAAATGCGAATTTTATTATAATCCAGCGTTTGACTTCCATCTTTTCTAAATTTAGATGTTACAGGGCTTACAAATGGAGCACTATCATTTCGTCCTAGTTTTAAATATGTCCCACTCATTTTTGCGCAATGCATTAGATATGGAATATCATAAATAAGAATATTGTGTCCAATTATAAAGCTGGGGTTAATTTCTCTAACCCAATTGCACCACGCATCAATCATGTGTTTCTGCGATTCATATTCATCATAACAAAACATTTTTCGGATTACTGTATCGCCTTTTCTATAGGTATTGGCAATAAGAATTACTGTGGAATTTTTGTCCATAGTAAGTCCAGTTGTTTCAATGTCGAAAGAAAGGGTAGAGATAGATTTATGGTCTTTAAATCCTTTAAAATATGTATATCCATCCTTAACCATTAAGGCTTCTTGTGGATTATAAATTGAATATACTTCTTTATTTTTAAATATATTACGCATCTTGGTATATTCTGAACGTTCTTTATATTGAAGTCCATATTTATACG
>JAGVVH010000342.1 GCA_019135895.1 Bacteroidota bacterium
AATATCGGCTATATGAGTCAAAAGTTTTCACTTTATAACGATTTAAGCATATTTGAAAACATGCAACTTTTCGGCACTATATACGGCATTCCGCGAAAAGAGCTGAAAGATCGGATTTATGCCAGCCTGAAAGAATTAAAAATTGATCATATTGCCAATAGTTTGGTTGATTCTATCCCACTCGGGTGGAAACAGCGGGTGGCATTTGCCACGGCAATTCTGCATCGTCCTCAAATTGTCTTTTTAGATGAGCCCACCAGCGGAGTTGACCCTATAGTGAGACGTGAATTCTGGAATTTGATTTATGAAACCGCCTCTACCGGCATTACCATCTTTGTGACTACTCACTATATGGACGAAGCCGAATATTGCAGCAGAATTTCCATTATGTCAAACGGACAGCTTAAACTGATTGGCACTCCTGATGATTTAAAGCAGAGGATGGGTGTTGAATCTATAGATGAGGTTTTTGTAAAATTTGTACAGCGGTAATTATTAGTACAATGAAAGAGTTTTTGATGATATTGAAGAAAGAATTTATCCACATTTTGCGGGATAAGATAACTCTTTTGCTTGTATTGGCAATGCCCATAGCCCTGGTGTTGTTACTAGGCTTTACCATCAGTACCGAAATTCGCAATGCCCGAATTTCTGTTTATGACCTTTCAAAAGATAGTTATTCGAAGGAATTAGTTGAGAAAATTATTGCTTCCGGTTATTTTCAAGTTGTCTCTTTTCCGGAAACGGAAAGTGAAATTGACCGTGATTTTAAAAATAAAAATGTGAAGATGGCAATCATTATTCCATCCAATTTTGAGCAATTATTGGAAAAGGAGAAGTTTGTTACTTTACAGATTATCAGTGATGTATCAGACCTGAATGTAGCCTCTATCCTGAATAATTATCTCCGTTCGGTCATCAGCGATTTTGAAATGGATTACAATCAGAGCTCCACCGGGGCGTTGCCTTTTGAAATTACTACCAAAATGCAATACAATCCGGAGTCAAGCAGTGTCTATATGTTTGTCCCGGGGATTATTACGCTCATTATGATTATCATTACCGCCCTCATGTCTTCCATCACCATTTCGCGTGAGATGGAAACCGGGACCATGAGAATGTTGCTCATTACACCGGTTAAAAAAATATATGTGGTTGTTGGTAAGGTAATTCCATACATGTTGTTATCATTTATTTCTACTATATTTATAATTGTCATCAGTGTTTTTGTCTTTAAAATGCCGATAGAAGGGAATATCGGTTTATTACTGTTTGTTTGTATTATCTTTATGCTCGCTTCGGCCTCTTTCGGACTGATGATTTCGGCTTTGGTAAAGAGTCAGCTCGAAGCGATGATGGTGACCATGATGGGATTGTTTCTTCCCACGGTTTTGCTTTCCGGTTTTCTTTTTCCTTTAGATAATATGCCCTATGTTTTTCAGGTATTAGCGGATGTCTTTCCGGCTAAATGGTTTGTTATCTTACTGAAAGATGTGATGATTAAAGGATCCGGATTTAGGGAAATTTGGCCCTATATTCTGATTCTGTTTGTTATGGCGGTCATTTTAATTACGATCAGTCTTGTGCAAATTGATAAAAGGAAAAGGAGGAAAAAATGAGAGTAATTTTGATGCTTATCAGAAAGGAATTTCTGCAGGTTTTCCGTAATCCTTTGATGTTGGGAATTCTGATAGTGGCTCCTATGGTGCAGTTTTTACTTTTCCCTTTTACGGCTGATTATGAAATTAAGGTGCTTAACATTGCTTTTATTGATCATGATCGCTCGGCAACCACTCAGAATATTATGAATGATTTCTCCTCCACCGGCTATTTTATTAACCATGGCACTATTGATTCTAAAGCAATAGCAGAAAAAATGATGCTTCGTGATAAAATTGATTTTATTATTGAATTTCCTTCAGATTTTGAAAAGAATATCTATAATCGCGAACATACAACTATTGCTATTACTGCCAATGCCATCAATACGGTTAAAGCAGGCATCGGAACCGGCTATGTGCAGAATATTTTAGGGGAATACTTGCAGGAAATGATGGACGAAAATAATATAAATACCCGCGAGTATGCTCAAATATATGCCACCAATATTTATTGGTTTAATGAACAGATGAACTATAAGAATCTTATTGTTCCCGGAATTCTGGTTATTTTGGTTACCCTTGTCGGGGCCTATATGACCGCTCTGAATATTGTCAGGGAGAAGGAGATTGGCACCATTGAACAGATAAACGTAACTCCTATAAAAAAATGGCAATTTATTGTAGGCAAGATGATTCCTTTCTGGATATTGGGGATGGCAGAGTTTGTCATTGGAGTTATTCTGATGAAACTGATTTTTGGAATTACGGTTCAGGGAAGTATTCCTGTCATATTGGCAATTACCGCTATCTACCTGTTCGTGATGCTTGGATTGGGATTTTTTATCTCCAGCATGTCCGAAAACCAACTTCAGGCTATGTTTATTGTCTTTTTCCTCTTTATTGTTTTTGTTCTCTTAGGTGGAATTTTTACTCCTGTCGAGGGAATGCCCGATTGGGCGGTCAAAATTAATTATTTTAATCCCTTGGCATTTTATATGGAGGTAATCAAAATATTGGTGCTGAAGGGTGGGGTATTGGCTGATGTCAAAACCCAGTTCATTGCCCTCTCTGTAATGGCAGTTATCCTTGATACTGCTGCCGTCATGTCCTATAGGAGAACTTCAAATTAATATTATTCTGCTGAAAAGCGGAATATTCACGATTTATCAGGCTAATTCAAAAAATCTTGTAAATTTGCATCTGTTAATATTATTTAGATTTTATTACAATTTTATATTTAAAATAATGAAAATAAGTTACTTGTTATCAAATTTTAGTAAGACGGGATTATGCTTGTCCGCTATTTTATTATTGATAAATGTCAATATTTCGAGAGCTGCAAGTGCCCCCGGAGGAGTTGTTACCAATGATTCTACTTTTGTGGTGGCGTTAGGAGGTGCAGTTAATGCGGATTCCTATATTGATACCAATACAGGGACTCATTATATAAGGATTATTAATGATATTTCACTCACCGCACCGGTAAACATTACTTCTGGTACCTATACTATCATCAGTGATGGTGTTGCGAGAACTATCAGCAGAAGTGTTGCCTTTTCTGAAATGTTTGTAGTTGGCAGTGGTGTCACCCTTAATTTGGGGGAGGGGCTGAGTACTACATTGCTCTATTTTGACGGCCGAAAGAATCAGAATGTATATGGTGGGAATAATCTCTTCAGTAATTATGGGACTATCAATATGTATTCTGATGTTAATATTCAGAATTTTTCAGGTAAGTATGGCGGGGTTTTCAATTCGGGTACTACTTCTGTTTTTAACCTGTATGGGGGAAATATTACTTCCAATGCTTCCACTTCAGGTTATGGCGGAGGAATTACAAATTTTGGTGGTACCATTAATATGTACGGAGGTTCTGTCATTAGCAACCAAACCACTTCCAACGGCGGAGGAATTTATAACAATGGAATATTGAAAATGTACAATGGGTCGATTACTTATAATTCCGGGAGTAATGGCGGTGGTGTTTATGTTGCGGATACTGCTCAATTTAAGATGATGGGAGGTACGGTTACTTCTAATTTCGGAACTGTTGGAAATGGAATTTATGTGAGAAGTTCCAAGTTCTCCATGAGTGGCTATGCCGTTGTCTATGATAATGTTATTTATCTCCTGAATGGAAAGTCAATAGTGCTGGATGCTGCTTTAAACACCCCCAATGTTAATGTTATTGTTCCGGAAAACTATGGGGTTTGTGTTCCACTTGTAAAAGGAAGTCTTACGTATCCATCATTGACTGTTGGGGATGTTGCCAACTTTACTTTACAGGATAATGTCAATAATTATTTTCTATACCTTACTGAAGATAAAACTACGATAACGCTTTTTGACCAACCGGTTAGCTATGTGGAAACAGCATGTGATACCTTTTACTGGGCACCTGCTGATTCTACTTTTACTGAAAGTACGGAGTTTATGGTCTATTATCATCGTGACGGAGAATGTGATAGTCTTGTTCATCTGGATTTAACAATTCATGATTCTTATATTGACACTGTTTATTTAGCCATTTGTGAAAACCAATTACCTTATTTATATAGAGATACTCTTTTGGCTGGTTTTGGTACTTATCAATTGAATTATTTGTCAGTAAATCAATGTGACAGTGTGGAAATACTTGTTTTATCCGGAAATCCTGTCTATGCGGATACCGTGAACATTGCCATTTGTGAAAATGAACTTCCCTATTTGTATAATGATACGTTGCTCGCTTCCGCCGGGCAATATACTTTGGATTATCAAAGTATTCATCTTTGTGACAGTATCATAACCCTTAATCTGACAGTTAATCCGTTATATCATCACTACGATTCTTTAGCATTGTGTGAAAGTCTTTTTCCGTTTAGCTATGGAGACTCTAACATTTCTATGGTTGGCGATTTTGATATTAGGTTCACTTCAGTGAATGGTTGCGACAGTTTAATTTCCTTAAATGTTATCAGCTACTCTGAATATCTTCATACAGATAGTGTGACAATTTGTGAAGGAGATTTGCCCTATCATTATGGAGATTCCATTTTGGAACAGGCAGGAGATTACAATATTGTTTTTTCGTCTGTTAACCATTGTGACAGTATTGTGGCGTTGCATCTTGCTGTTAATCCCTGGAATATTCCTGTTATCACCGGGGAAACTGATATTTGCACCGGCGATAGTACTTTCTTGGCCGCAACTGCAGGTATTGATGTTAGCTATTTATGGAATACGGGAGATACCACGGCTACTACCCGGGTTGACAGTTCAGGTCTCTATTTTGTAGTTACTACCAATAGTTTTGGCTGTACTGCCTCTGCTTCAAGAGAAGTAATAGTATCAGATATTCCGCAGTCAACAATTTCCGGCAATACCGAGATTTGTTCTTCAGATAGTGCCCATTTTGCTATCAGTGGAGCTGCTTATTATCTATGGAGCACGGGAGATACTACAGAAACTATTGCGGTAAACAGTGCCGGAATTTACCATGTGACTGCCTATAATAGCAATAATTGCTATAGTTCTGATACGGTTACCCTAATAGTAAAATCAATTCCGGAATTAGAAATTACCCCTTCCCAATCTATATGTCCGGGGAAAACTGCCCACCTTGTTGTGAGTGATACCCTTGATGTGCTTACTACCTTTATTTGGTCAAATTCACAAGTTGACTCTTCCATCGAAGTGTCTCCTTCTGTTGAGACCAATTATATAGTTACTGCAACCAACAGTAATCAATGTACTGCAACTGCTTCGTCAACAGTCTCCATTTATGCGGCTCCTGTTATTTCTATAAGTGGGTTATCATCAATTTGTCAGTCTGAGACCGATACGTTGATTGCTTCAGGAGGAGTTTCCTATTTATGGTCAACAGGCGCTACCACAAATTCAATACCGGTAACTATACAAAATAGCTATTCCGTTACGGCCCATGATATCAACGGCTGTTCGGCTACCGCATCAAAATCAGTAATTGTTAATCCTTTACCAACACCTGTTATTTCAGGAATAACCACAATATGTCAAGGTAATTCAACTACCTTAACTGTCAACGGTGGAGCTTCCTATCTTTGGAGTAATGGCCAGACTAATGCTTCTATATCTCTGAATACTCAGGGTAATTACACTGTTACTGCAACCAGTAATCATGGCTGCACGGCTACTGCTTCACAGAATGTGACGGTGAATCCACTTCCTGTGGCTTCCATAACCGGCGATACTGTTATCTGTCTTGGTGAAACGGCAGTGCTTACTGCAAGCGGAGGAATAAACTATAGTTGGAGTTCGGGTGATATGGGTGCTATTGCCACATTATCGCCATCACAGTCAACTGCCTATACGGTGGTTGTTACCAACAGTGAAGGCTGTACTGCCTCTCGACTGGTTCATGTAGTGGTTAATTCATTACCTTCAGCTTCTATTTTTGGAGAAAACTCGATTTGTCAGGGGCAATCTGCCATATTAACCGCCAGAGGCGGAACAAGCTATCATTGGTCTACAGGTTCTCTTGATTCTACTCTGACTGTCGATGCTCCCAATACTTATTCTGTTACCGCATATAATGCTAACGGATGTTCTGCTACAGCATCCCGCAATATTGTTGTCAATCCGTTACCATCTCCGGTCATTTCAGGAGTCACTTCAATCTGTCAGGGGCAATCTACTCTCCTGACTGCAGGAGGGGGCTCATCTTATATTTGGAACAATGGTCAGACCAATGCCACAATTTCTGTGAATAATTCCGGAACCTATACTGTTACCGCCTCAAATAGTCACGGATGTACAGCTTCTGCCTCTCAGAATATTATGGTCAATCAATATCCCACTGTCTCTATTTCGGGAGATACTGTACTTTGTTTGGGTGAAACAGCTATTGTTACAGCCTCAGGAGGATCTTCCTATAGTTGGAGTTCAGGACAAAACGGAGCAATTGCTACTTTTACCCCTGCTCAGACAAGTTATTATACGGTTAATGTAACCAATGATGCAGGATGTTCAAAGACTCGCCTTGTTACTATAAAAGTAAATTCACTCCCTTCAGCTGCTATCTCAGGTGACAACTCCATTTGTCAGGGAGAAACCACCCAACTTACTGCTTCCGGGGGAAATTCTTATATTTGGTCGACGGGAACAACAGAATCTCAAATATCTGTCACAACAGGTGCTCATTATACGGTTACTGTTTCAAATAGTGACGGATGTAATGCTTCAGCTTCTGTAACAGTTTCTGTTAATCCTTTGCCTTCTGCTGTTATTTCCGGCACAACTTCATTTTGTCAAGGGTCTTCTACTTCTTTGACTGCAAGCGGAGGCGCAACTTATCAATGGAGTACCGGAGCTACAACTCCATCCATCTTGATTTCTTCTGCCGCTACCTATGTGGTAACAACAACGAGTGCTGCCGGATGTACTTCAACGGCTTCCGTTACCACAACTGTCAATTCATTGCCGGCGGTTTCCATAACCGGAAATAGAAATTTTTGTTTAAATTCAAATACGGTCTTAACTGCTACCGGAGGAACAAGCTATCATTGGAGCGATGGTTCTACCCTCAATACTTTAACTGTGACTTCTCCCGGGACCTATTCGGTAACTGCTACTAATAGCAATAATTGTAGTGCAAGCGGTTCAGCCGTTATTTCTACCTACTCTTTGCCTAATCCCAACATCACGGGAAATACTTCTATTTGTCAGGGCAGAAGCACTACCTTAACCGCTTCCGGCGGATCAACTTACCACTGGAGTACAGGTGTTACTTCAAGCTATATTACGGTCAATGCTACCGGAAATTATACGGTAACTGTCACCAATAGCAATGGTTGTACGGCAGAAACTTCTGCAACTGTTATTGTCAACCCGTTGCCCCAAATTATTATCTCAGGAGATAATAATATTTGTCGGGGAGAATCTACCACTTTGGTTGCCAGTGGGGGAGTTAGTTATTTATGGACTACCGGTCAGACTGCCCAATATATTGTTGTTAACCCGACTGTAAATACTACCTATACCGTGATTGTAACAGATGAGAACAATTGTTCTGCCAACTCTAATATTACGGTAACTGTTAATCAGTTACCTGTTGCCACTATCAGCGGAAACAGTGCTATCTGTGTTGGTGATACTGTTCCTCTTACTGCCTCGGGAGGAATTCACTTTCTCTGGAATACCGGCGATACTAGTAATATTATTAATGTTTCCAATCCTTTAACCTATACTGTAACGGTTACTTCTGCTCACGGTTGCACCTCTACTTCCTCAATTACAACTACTTCTGCTGCATTGCCAATAGTTAATATTAGCGGAGATAATACGGTTTGTCAAGGGGAAAATGCCACGCTTACTGCCACCGGAGGAATTAACTATTTATGGTCAACAGGGGCAACATCTTCCTCAATTTCTCCAAATGTAGCCGGCAATTATTCCGTTACTGTTTCTGATGCACTGGGATGTTCTTCTACTGCTTCTCAAAATGTTGTCGTCAATTCTTTGCCAACAGTCAATATTTATGGGAACCTCACTATTTGTCAGGGGCAGAGTACCAGCCTTACAGCGGTAGGTTCACCTAATATTACTTATGAATGGAATAATGGAGTAACACAATCGACCATAAATGCCAATACGGCCGGAATATATACTGTTACCGTCACCAATACTAATAATTGTGCCTCTACGGCAACAGCAACGTTGACTGTTAATGCCAATCCGAATCCAACAATTTCGGGAACTCTTTCACTTTGCCCGGGAGGATCTACTACTTTGACTGCCAATGGCGGTAGCTCCTATTTGTGGTCTAATGGATCAACTACTGCTGCTAATTCCGTTTCACCAACTTCTAATTCTCAGTATTCAGTCACTGTGACAAATGCCGCGAACTGTACCGCTACCACATCTGCATCAGTGGTGATAAATCCTTTGCCTTCTATCAGTGTGAGTGGTGCTACTTCTTTTTGTGAAGAACAAAGCACAAATCTAACTGCCACAGGAGGTTCCTCTTTCCATTGGTCAACAGGACAATCAAATGCTACTATCAATGTTAATACTGCCGGTCTATATAGTGTTACTACTTCCAACAGCTTCGGATGTAATACCTCTACTTCTGTAAACATTACTGTTAATCCCTTACCGGTTGTCTCTATATACGGAGATCAGACATTATGCAGCGGTGAAGTTACAACCCTGACTGCCGGAGGTGGAAATTCATACAGCTGGAGCAACGGAGCCGCAACTTCCTCAATAGTAATTTCTCCAGCCTCTTCTTCCTCTTATGTAGTAACTGTTACGAACAGTGCCAATTGTTCAGCAACATCCTCTGTTTTGGTGACGGTTAACCCTCTCCCTTCGGTAGCTATTCATGGAAATACTTCCATTTGTGAGGGCTCTTTTGCTACACTGAGTGCTATTGGTGGAGATCACTATCTATGGAATGTAGGAGATACTACTTCTCAGATTAATCCAACAATTCCGGGAGAATACAGTGTGACCGCTACTAACGGATATGGTTGTGCAACCTCTACTTCCGTGACCATTACTATTAATAATCTCCCAATTCCGGTGCTTTCAGGTAATACCATTATCTGTGAAGGAGAATCAACTGTGCTTCTTGCTTCCGGGGGAATCGGCTATCTTTGGAGTAACGGCGAAATAAATGATTCCATTACAGTTTCAGATGCAGGTGATTATTCGGTTACGGTAACTAATGATGTGGGTTGTACTGCCTCTGCCTCTACTTCAGTTTCACTGCTGACAACTCCCTCTCCTTTGATTACCGGAGAACTGACGATTTGTGAGGGAGAATCCACTACGCTGACTGCTTCAGGAGGAATCCATTATCTCTGGAATAATGATGAATCATCCGATATTATTTCGGTGAATCCAGACGTTTCTACTACATATTATGTTACTGTTAGCAATAGCCTTGGATGTACAGCCTCTGCTTCAGCCACCATTACCGTTAATTCAACCTATTCAGTGACTATTTCTGACGAGATTTGCCAGGGGAACAATTATACTGAAAATGGATTTAACTTGCCTGTTCAAGATACTGCCGGATTATTTACCTACTACCTCTATCTTTCATCACAATCAGGATGTGATAGTACTATATCGCTGAATCTGACTGTGAATCCGTTGCCTGATATGAGTGGGCATACTATCTCCGGTTCTGCTTTCATCTTTGAAGAAGGACCTTATATGTATACCATTTCAGCCGTGCCCAATGCGGAACTCTATCAGTGGACCATCACCAATCCGAATTGGACTTTAGCTCAAAGCACCATTAATAATGTTCAACTGACCATTCCGACTGCCGGTATGGGCACTCTTTCAGTTATTGCTATTAATGATTGCGGACTCTCTTCTCCCGCAGAACTTCTTATTCAATCTACAATTTCAGTATTGGAAATTGATAAGTTTGCCAATATTGAAATTTTTCCAAATCCTGCTACTCAGTATGTAACGGTTCGAAATAATGACCCCTTATTGGCTATGACTTCAATTCGAATTTTTGATGTGAATGGGAAATTGGTTAAAATTATTAAAGTTGAGGATGGAAATGAAACCCAAATCGAATTGCAGGATTTTAGCAATGGAATTTATTTCCTTAAGGTATTTTCAGCCGATAAGCTAATTACCACTTCAAAGATTGTGAAAAATTGATGCAATAGCTGGATAAACTTCAGTTTTTATATTTATAAAGTCCGACGGGCAAGCATAGCGAGCCGTCGGATTTTAAGTTTTTACGGTGTGCAAATATTGGGTAATTGAGTTCGGTGGATACTATCCCAAAAAGTGTGTAAAACTCAAAGTTTAATATTTTTGTAAAGCAAAATAAAAAAACACAAACAATGAATTTTACACAATCGCAAAATTACGAAATTTTAGAGA
>JAGVVH010000315.1 GCA_019135895.1 Bacteroidota bacterium
TCCATGCCTTTGATATACTCGGCCTCTGTCATCTGATTGCTATAATATGGCATGGTGCTTTTACCGACGTACATGTGAATCAGATCATCATAGAAATCTGAGGGGGGGTCCTGTTCCGGGGAGAAAAACGCCCACTTATACCCATCTTTCACGGACTTAATCAGGCAGAGTTGCATCATCATTGTTGACTTGCCCTGATTCATTATGCCGTGCATGAGCGTTAGTTCACCACGCTTGAATCTGAACCTCTCATCAATGGTTTCAAAGTGGGTTGTCTCTCCCCGGCTCCGCCCATTGTGAAAAGTTGCAAGCATGCTGTCACGAACCGAATCCAGGTATATAACATCCTTCATCGGCAGGTCAATAGCCAAGTCCGTTATCTTTACGATCTTCTGCGTGACCGTTTCAATAGCCTCGCCCTTGCCATTGAATGTACACGTGCCAAACTGGTGAGAGTAGTTATTATAAACACTGGAAGCAATCTTATCAAAGTCTTTCAGATCAACCGGGGATGCGGCGTTATGATACTTGAATGAGACAAGCGATACGGCCTCGTTTAACGGGATACCAAATACGTTCGTTGCCCCAAACATTGCCACGAGATAATTATGCTTGTTACCGTCAACATACGCTTTCCCGTCCTCGGCAAACCTATCTTCAATCCGGGCAAGTATCTCACGTCCGTCAGTTAACGGAACAGTGGTCCGAATAACTTTCTTTACAATCGTCTCTTCTTTGATTGTGGTGAATATTTTGCTACTCATCATTATAATAATCGGTCAGTGCTGCCGCACTTAAAGCATGAGTTGCTCCACTATCCGGAATTTTAACCACTAACTTTAATCCATCCCCTGAAGGAGATAGAAACAAAATAAAAGTATATGGATCCGATTCGAGTCTTTTTCGCAACTCCGGTAATCTCTCATTAACGTGATCAAAATCAACAGCAATAAGACCCGAATGTCTAATAAGGGCAGCATCCTCACGCCTCGAAAACTCACCTGAAAAACAAATAGCTGGTAAGAGTATTTTTATTTTTTTGCGTTTTTCGGCATCCGGTTCCATCCGCAACATGTCAGTTACTTTCTTATCCTTTCCGGACCTTATGCGATCAATTACGGTATTTACCGATACATGATACGGTTTATCAACATGTGTTATCTTTTGAAATATAGTTACTACCGGCACGTTCATGGCAGGGGCTTCCAATCTTTATTAATGTATGTTTGGGGGTCTCCTTTTGATGTAGGGAACCTCTGACCCGAAGCGACAATTTCATTCTCCCATCTTCGCTGATTTAAATAGGTTGCCGGAAACGGTTGATATTGTTTGTCCTTTATCTGAGATAAAAACGCTGGAAGGGTGTCAATTATTTTTTGCCTGTCTACATCCTTGAGATTGTTCCACTTCTTTATACAGGCATTCTTATCACCAACTTTTTTATCGTACAAATTCCAAAAAATTTCAAACTCAATATTTATACTTTTACCTTCACCTTTACCACTACCTTTACCACTACCATTACCACTACCTATACCATAGGGGCATTGAAGCCCCTTTGAAGCCCCTTTGAAGCCCCTTTGAAGCCCCTTTGAAGCCCCTTCTAAAAATGATTCAATAGATTCAATATTAAACTTGTCTTTATACAATTCAAATCTCTTAATTATTCCCCGGTGAGCCATGTTTTTTTCAGGATTCAACGGAAGATTTTTTTGATGTTTAAGATATGTTCTTAGGTATATACAATCACCTGATATAGAATTAATAAAGCCCCTTTGAAGCCCCTTCAATGCCCCTTCAATTACACTCTTGTCGTAGCCAATATCAGACGCCCACCTTTTAATGTTCATTTCTATAAATCCGGCGATATCACAATTATCACATAGGTAATTAAAAAGTAGTTTTTCTGCTGGCTTTAAATTTGAATACCAAGCATCACCCCACTTATCAGTATTTGTGTATCTATATGCCATCTCTATAAAATGAAGCCCCCACAGAAAATAAGAAAACCGAGAGGCAATAGAGCGACCCATTGACAACCTTCCCGGCTCTTATCCCTGTGAGGGCATATTTTAACGAATTTGACTTCTGTATTCATTGTCGCTCCAATTTAATGTCTTTACAAAGTTACGTTACTTTTTCTTTTCCGCAAACTTTTTGTTGACTTTTTTTGCCACCTGGGGTCTTTCATTTAATGTAATTTAAATGGATTACTTTCATGTGTCTGAATATACAAATTTCCCGTTGAAATAGCAGGATAATCACATTTTACCTGTATTTTATGGTTCATGTAAATTAAGATATCTGTCCCCCTTATATCTATGTTAGTATCCGTGGTCTGCTCTGCTTCTATCCAAATAGGAAAATGTCCTATTCTTAATAATTCAACTACACATCTTATTGCCCATTTTCCCTTTTCGGCAGTAGTCCAACTTTTATCAAATAAACTCCATTCATTCCATGAATAAAATTTCAACATCCTAATATCGGGAATATCTTTATAAGGAATTAAGTATCCAAGCGCAGTAGGCTTATCATAGTTTTGCTGATAAGCTGGCCTCTGTTTATATTTACCGGAATTAATAAGATCATATACAACATCGGTTTTAAATACAAGTATATGTCTATCCGTAACATGAGCGCGTATATCACTCTCCTCTTCTTCTATGCCGTATTGATATAAATGTGAAAACTCCTCTTCCATAGTCTTAGATTTCATTTCCAAAGACATCCCATCCCTCAACTTTTCTTCTTGCAAATAGCTCAATTTTTCTTCCGTGAGTATATAGCGTTTCTATTATTTCTCTGAAATATTCCGGCTTTTCAGAATGGTTCTCATTTCTTTCTATGGATTGCACACTATCAAATAGTTTGACATTATCGGGGGTGCATGATCCGCGCGTACAAATGAGTAATAATTCGTGCCTCACGGAATTATAATGTCCCATGTTGTGTTTTACCTTGTCCCATACAAATGAAGTTTTATAATTAAAACCCCAGGCTTCTATAACTGCGAAACATTCGTTTAATAACGGACTTGTAACCCACAAGAATAAAACTGCGTCATCCTGCGCTAAATCCATTATAGGCATAGAGCATAATTCATCTATGCTCATAGTAGGATAATGTTTTGTTGCGCCGCCAAGAGATGAAATATCCTGTTTATCTCTATAGCTCCACGGAGGATCGGCATATATTATTCTGTATTTTTCATCTGGCAACGACGCTAATTTTATTTCCTTTCTCTCATTTCTTATTTTAGCTCTTAATTCTCTTACACTTAATCCTTCATCAACCGCCATATTTAAAAATAATTCCTGCTTTTCGGGCGGCAGGGCGGCAACTTCACGATGATGTGAATATCCCAAATCGTGTACACGTGTACATGGTTCTATTGCTTCTGAGATGGTCTTATATTGCTTTAACGTCTCCTTACTATATCCTATTTCTTCTGCAATATCATCGTACATACCCCACTTCTGTTGCCGATAAGCTAAGCAGTCCCCTATCCAAAATTGTACACATCCCTCAACTTGCTTCAATGCCTTAAAAACATCCATCCACTCCTCTTTGGAAACATCTCTTTTGAATGATAGGTTTGTTGTGCTTAATTCACAAAAGCTTTCTATTTTTGCTAATTCACCCATATATTAAATTTTAAAGCCCCCTTCTAAACTCATTGTAGCTCTTTTTATAATCCTTTACAAAGTTATATTACTTTTTCTTTTCCGCAAACTTTTTGTTGACTTTTTTTGCGTGTCTTTTTACCTCTACTTCAATTATCCCGGCAAGGGCATTGAATAGGGCTTCGGCTTCTTTATTTGTTAATTTCATATTGTTCTATTGCTTTAAAAATCTGTAATGCCACCTGCGGCACGATGGCGTTACCCATTGCTTTTATGCTTTCGTTTCTCCATTTTGAAAAGGTGCGTCTGTCCAATCCAAAGGAAACCCCATCATCTCTGCTACAAAGTGGGGGTTGAGTTGGGAAGTTCGCCCATCCAACGGGAAGATATCCGGCAATGTCAGGGCCGTATTGCCCCTCTCTGCCCTTTTCACCAACGCCTCCTTGCTCTTGCCCCCCTTGTGGTCTCTCGTTGCTGGTGTGGGCAGCATTCCGCTTGCTGCTAATTTCTTTGCCTCCTCGTTCAATACTTTCCCTCCCGTTCCTGGTTTTCTGCTTCCTGGATTGCCCGCCCTTGCGGTAGGCAACAAACCAAACCCTGTCCCGTCTGTGGGGAGCGTTGACGGCACAAGCTGGAAGAACATACGGTTGGACTTCGTACCCTTCAGCCTCCAGGTCAGCTTGCACCTCGTTGAATACCACCCCTCCATCCCAATTAGTAATGCCGAAAACGTTTTCGCCCACGACCCATGTCGGTTTAATCTCCCGTATTGCTCTAAGCATTTCCGGCCAGAGATGTCTCTCATCCTCTTTGCCCTTTCGCTTTCCGGCGAGTGAGTATGGCTGACAGGGAAATCCGCCGGTAATGATGTCAACTGATCCTCTATGAATACTGAAATCTGTTTTTGTGATGTCTCCATAACTTATTGCATTAGGCCAATAATATTTAAGTATCTTTTGTCCAAATTCATTCCACTCACAATGAAAAACATTTTCCCATCCCATCCACTCGGCAGCCAAATCAAATCCTCCAATACCTGAAAATAACGAACCATGTCTCATGTAAATGACATTATCTGTTCTTTACAACTTGCTCAAAAATTTCTGATACTCATCCTCAATGGCTGCGATTATTCTGTCACTGTCACGCTTCTCTGGATACAGTACCTGGATGACTTCACCATAAATAAACGGCAGTTGATTGCGGACGTATTCCGTGAACGTATGCTGCGACATTTTACCAAAGGCGATGCTCCGGTATTCGACAAATTTTGTTCCGTTCCTGAACTCAAAAATAACATCGTAATCGCCCCTGATGTGTTTTAGAAAAGTATAAAATTTGTCCTTTGGAATTTTGTCTTTAAATGACTTTGGTAGCCAATCATAAACGTATCCAATAAGCGAAAAATACGCCCGGTGAAAATTAATGTCCCTTGCCCCGACTTCAAGAAATGAAAACACCTCACCGGGAGTGGCGTTGTCGAGTAATTCAACTGCCTGTTGATTACCGGGCAACATACCACCACCGGCGGGGGTCTGACTGCGGAGGCTGTTCTACATATTCACCCCAGACCCGGAGATTGCCAAGAATAGGCTGTTTTTTCTTTTCCTCGTCGGTCATAGCCTCAAGTACATCCTTCGGGAGCGACTGCTTAACAAGATGCGTGTCTTTGATCTTTTCATTCTTTGTTTTACTTTCAAAGGCAATAAGGTCAAGATAAATGCCATTTTCGCCCCTGAACAGATGATTAGCATCAATCGGAATGACAATGCAATCAATAGGACCATTTTTGCCGTCCATGCGCCTGATAGCAGCCTTTAACTGCATCAAATTTAACTTTCCAGAAATGTTACTCATTGTTTTCGTTATTTGGTTCAACATCTAAATCTTCAAGTTTATCCCTTTTTTCAATGGTCGGCAGGGTATCGTACATAATTTTATCTGCCCGGTTCATATCTTTACCGAAAAGTTTGCCAATCTTTTCGGCAGCGTCTTTTACGGCGTAGCTTTCAGCAGCGGGGGCAGCTTTCATTACCGCATCGTTCTTTGTCTTATTCCAATCCATCGCCCCAGCTCCTTTGTCGGTCTGAATTGGCGAGGCTCCAATACCGTCCTGCCATAGTATTTCATCTGAAAGAACATCCTGATAGAACAGTCTAACTATTACCACGACGGAGTTGGCAATGACCTGCACCTGTTTTATCTCAACATGCCACTTTTTGAAAATGCTGGTCAGCATGTATTCTACCCGCTGTATGGGGATGTATTTCACTCCCTTTGCCATTGGATGATCCTTTAACCATTCCTTTGGCGGATCCTGATTGAGCAGAATATTAATCCCCGTCTGGCTGTTTTTTTTGTCAATGTCTCCAGACACTAACTCATCGTACGTTGGCAGTTGTCTCACTGCCGGTGTTGTTTCGCTCATGGTTTCAGATTTTATGGTTATAGAATGTTAATTCTTTTATGGCCCACTTCGGCAGGTTCAGTTCAATATTTCCTGACTTCCACTCGCAGAATACCTGGTATCCCGGCCACTTATTGGAATCAATGCACATTTTGTATAGCTTCAGAAGCTGCTCATACTCGTAGCGGCCCTGCCCGATAAACTGTGGGGATGCCTCAAAAATGTTAAAGGCATACGGCTTTTTCTTTTCCTGTGCAATGAAAAAGAAAGTCCAGCCCCTGCCGTCGCCCGTAATCATATCCATCAGGTCAGAATAAAGAGCAGCCTGAATATGATAATCACCGTCAGCGGCAGCACGGGTGAATCCATCAACAGAAGCATCAAATGTTGTCTTCAAATCAATTATAAAACGCTTGTCAGACTTCACGTAGTCCGGTTTTGCCTTTATGTTTATATCACCTTCTGTAGTTTGAAGTGTGCCGGTTATAGAATACTCTGCCTGTCCTTTTGATAGCAGGGCACGACAATAATAGTGGCTCATTAGCCGGTCCTTCATGTCCTGAATCTTTTTATATTCATCTTTTTCAATGACCTTGCGATCTCCAATAATACGCATTTCACTCTCCTGCCATTCTTTGTATTGTTTGGTAGATCGTGGAGACTTAAATCCTTCCCCTATTAAGGTCTGATAAATTGCATCATCATCAAAGATGTAATACGTCTGTTCAAACTTTTCAGGCTCCAGAATGAACATATGATAGGCACTTCCAAAGGCCATAGCATCGGTCTCAACTTCTGCCGGTTCGTCTTTGTACTGCCGGTAATGTGCTGGTGATTTTTTCAGATTCTTCAGGCCGGAATAAGAGATAAATTCGGGGAGGGAGTAATAATCCCCTTCCACTTTTACTGGCGTAAATCCTTTAATGTATTCGCTTTCCATAATTTAAAGTTACTGATTATTTCAATGATTTACAACACATTTCACTCTTTTTATCGCAGCCGAAACAACACTTTTCAGCCCGTATTTGCGGATAGCTGCAGCATGCACAACAACCATTGCGTTAATGTCAGCCTCGGTTGCACACTCCATGAAGTCATAGGTTACCTCCCGTATTTTCTCTGCCCGGTCGGTCTTCTTTTGGTCAATGAATTTAGGTGTCATCGCTTTATTTCTATGTCGGTTACTTCAATCAATTCTTCGCACGAGTAAACGCCCGTGCCTTCGTAGGTTATGCCGTTGCACTCTGCGGTCATAATGTATGTTTTGTCGTACTCGTCAATAGTGTCCAACAGGTCACCCCGTTCCCATTCAAGGTCAGTCCAGCGGGGGATACGGTCAGCATCCCAGTCCGTGCCGTTAGCGTCGTAGTCGTCGGCAGGGCCGATGGTCATATGGTTAGGTAAGTTCAACATCGCCGTAGGTGTTTACTTCGTTATCTTCTTCAAGTTCAGGCCAGATAACACCGGCCTTTTTTGTGTTCTCAATTAGCTTGTTAATTGCCTTTGCCGTACGGATAATTTCTTCCACGTTGGCAGGTTCGGACAGGATTTCTGCAAGTGTTTTCTTTTCCATGATTTTGCGTTTTGGTTATGTCAAAGATAATATGTGTTTTTGTTAAAAACAAATTATTTAACATTTATTTTCAAAAAAATTATAGCCCCAGGACTTTAAGTAAATCAGTATAGGCCCTACGCAGGTCAGGGTCAGTAAACATCCGGTCTTCAAACGTGTACCGGATATGGTTTGTGGAAGCGTGGTTTTTGTACCCCAGCAGCGATGCAACCTCACGCTGGTTTAGGGGTGAGTATTTCATCAACACATATCCCAACAGCATCCGCTTGTCAACAAACCCCCGCTCCCGTGATTCCTGCTGCACGTCGATCATTTGAAGGTTCCAGTGTTTTAAACAGCCCTCGACAATGTGCCGGACCTGTTCATCATTGATTACATCCATCCGGGCCTGTTCAAAGTCCATCACACGGATATAAAGTTTTGTTACTTCATCTCTCAATTCTTTGAGTTCTTTCTGTTCTGATTTTGTCATTTTTATTTATGTTTTTATTTTCATAATTATGTTTTCAGCTACAACTATTTCATCCCAATTTGCCCCATAGCGTGCGTTAATAATATTAACATAGTTTTTACTATATCCCAAAAATTTCACAACTTCTGGTAATGTATTAAATTCATCATTACCGTTTATAATATAATGATATTTATACCTTGCCGGTTTATCATATTTGGGTGTTGGTATTTGATCTCTCCTGAGCTTCTCTATGGTTGCTATTGCATCATCAACGTTACATTTAAACCATTCATATCCGTTGCCCGAAATATTATTTTTAAAATAATTTTCAATGTATTTACAAACATTAGGGATTACAACGGCTCTAAATTCTAACTTAAAAGCCCTGTATGGATCATGCGTTTGATAAGATCTTAATCTTTCTTCAATATTAGAGGCCCTACCCAATTTAATCCATCCATTATAATTAGGATGTGTTATGACATAGATATACATAATAACCCGTTTAAATTATCCCGATCAAATGAGGTGGAAGAGGAGATCGGGTTTCCTCTTATCACCGGGCAATTACCCCCGATTATCCACCTCAAAGATACAATATTAGTTTTCAATATACTAATATTTTAATGACTTTTTCACGCAGCAATTAACATCATTACCTTATCTCTCGTTACTTCGTGCCCCAGAGAGGCTAAAACGTGCCTTGCGTAACGTTTTTTACGCAATACTCTCTGCCGTCTGTGGTATCTCAGTTTGTGATACCTTAGCCCGTCCATCAGCCCCGCACCGAAAAGCAGCACGGTCATCACCGGAAGTGCAACAACAGCAACCGGAATACCTATTACCCCTATTTGGTCAGGGTTGATAGGCTTGTCGTTTAGGATATAATTAATGTACTTCATTCTCTTTTATCCATTCTCTGTTTATCCTGCCCCAAAATTGCACTCCCTCCGGAGTTAGACCCCAAATGAAGGCGGCGACTATCGGAGTAACTATTTTCGGTTTATCGGTATTCTCTACACGGCTCACAATTCCCGTAATCGTATCGTCTTTTACGTTCCGCATAAACTTAGAATATACTCGCTTATTTTTCAGAAAGTTAATCAATTTTTTTTCCATGTCAATACGCTTTTATACTTATTTTGTGGTAAGTATTTATACCACCATTAAAATAGGCATTTATGCTGTTTATTACCCTATCAATGTCCGCTATCTTTGTAAAAACACCGGAAGGCCATAGCCGGTTATCAAAAGGTAAACTTTCATTCTTCGGGATGTTTGGATCAGGTAATATTTTTCTTGTCTTTTTCTTACGCCTTCTTTTTCTTCTTTTCTCTTTGCCGGTTTCTCTTTTCTTCTTTTTCTAAAGTGGCTCAAGAAAATAGGATTAGAAGTTAAATTTTACCCCTACCTCGGTTTTTTTCTTGCTGACATCAGCGTAAACAGGTATTTCTTTTTTGAACACCTTTAATGCCACATAAGACAGCCCCGCCCCGACAACACCACCGGCGGCAGTAGCCGCAATATCTTTGCAGTCAAACGGGTGTTCAATGCCGAAAAACCATTGTTCCGACACGTCCCAAAGTTCCTTACCCACTCCGGCAGCAACGGCACAACCGAGGCCGACAAGTGCGGATTTCTCAGGTGACAATTCCAGTGAGTTGCCCATAAACGTCCCCCATACTCCGAAAAAAGCACCAGCCCCGATATGATATTGTTTGTCGACCGGTATTTGAGCCTGACAGATTGCAGGCACAAGCAGAAGTAAAAAGAGTAGTTTTTTCATATTTCAGTTATGTTTAAGATTTTCATTTCGTCGCCCGTGTGAGCGTTGGTTACTTTTACCACCCCGCCGTCGTAGATGTTTATCAGCAGGTCATGAGTAATAAAGCTCTTTGAGCCGTCGGCAATAGCCTTTCTGATGAGGTCTATTTGTTTTTGATTGAGGGCGATTTCACTCATAATTTACGGTATATTGCCTTGTGATTATCTGCTATCTCATAGTTGATGTGCCCGGCCTCACGAAGCTCACGAAGCCTCCGCAGGATTGTCCCGTCCATCAACTCGTCTCTCTCAGTGATTGACCGCACACGGCTAACAAGTGACCGGATAGGGAAAGTCTCGCCCTTAATCTGATTGTACGCCAGCCGTGTTGACATCAGCACCGTCGCAGGGCCTGTCACCTCCACGTCGGGAGCATCAAAGATACGGTAGTCGGCCTGACCGCCTAAGTACACGATAAGGTACTTCCCGTCGGCAGTCTTTGTCGCCAGCCCCGATTGTCCGTAAAAGGGGCTTTTGTTGTTGATGATTGTTACTTCTCTCATGATTTTGGTTTTAATTACACAACGAAAATACAACACTAAAATTGCAAAATCAATGATATAAATCAGGTTTCGCCGATTTTTTTTGCTCTTTTGGCATATTTTCTGAAAAAAAGAGGGACACCCGATGTGCCCCTCTCCAACCCTAACCAAAAATCATGAAAAAACAGAGAACCCCCAGAAACGAGTACAACAAAGATAAGTCAACTTTTGCAATTATGCAACAAGTTTATTAAAAAATCTCCGGGATCGTAACCCCGGAGAGGCCTATGAGAATCTCATAAGGGAAGGCAAAAGACTCTGGCGCAGTTCTTATGGTATGCAATAAGTAACTTCATATCTCACGTGGTCAGAATGAATATTAACCGTCGTGATCTTTGCCGGTATGCTTGCCTGTTCAATGGTTACATCCGTGCCGGGAGCAAGGACTTTCATCATTTCAGGTTAAAATTTATCCGGTTAAACTCTCCATTGCGGGGATGAACTAACCAAGCGGACTGCGAAGGGTTAGCATATCTTCCCGCCTGATGGTCATAAGCATCCGTTCCTTGCAAAGATGCCCCGCAAGAATAAAGCACAGTATCAATCGGAGTGTGGAAGTGACCAAAAATATACTTATGAAACCCTATCTCTCTCGCCCGTGTAGCCTCCTGCATTATCAGATGCAGCCGTGACTGAGCCTCCTTGCCAACTTTGCGTTCAACACCGTACCACGGCACGCCCATCCAGCCTCTTATATTATGCCCGTGCGTTAAAAGATAAAGCCGTTCATTAACCTCGACAACCTTTTCAATCATAGGGTAAATGTTCATTTTTACATTTGACAACGGAGCAACTGTTGCCTCAATCATTTTCCCCACGAGATAATTCAGCGAATTTACCCCTGCTTCTTTCGCCTGCGGCTTTTTCGTCAGCCGGGCATGGTTATCTTCACTTATAAAATGGATGGTCACAGAATTAAAATAAGGGGCTATCTGTGCGATAACTTGCGACACCATACGTGAAGCCTCGGCAACCTGAACAGGCGAGGGGTAAGCGTTGGTTATCCTTAATTCTTCGTGTATATCTCCGCTGATAAAGTCACCCGTCATCAGGATCGCAGCGTCATTAATAGGATAAGCCTTGCGCTGGTAGTCTGTCCACTTCAGCCACCGTTCTGTTAAGTCAGTTAATCGGGCCTCGGCAATTTCAGGAGAATAGGCGTTAAAGCCCTCAATCTCATTTGCGTCCTGCTGCGCGCCGATGTGCAGGTCAGTAAGGTGCAGCACCGGAACAATGGGAGTGCCGGAACGTTGCTCAAACTTTATCGGTTTGCTTTCCTTGACAGGCTGGATAGCCTCAATAACCTGGTCGAAAAAGATTTCAAGTTTACCATGTTCACGGCGATAGGATTTTAGTGTTGCCTCAAGATCCGCCGCTTTTCTGCGTAGCTCCTCTGATTTTTCGGAGTGCTTGTCTCTTAACTCATTTTCATTAATCATAACAATACTCCTTCATCTTTTAGTTTCTTGATGCTGGCCGGATGTGACCAATAAATTGTACCTCCCGCCTTGCCGTGATACTTTTCGTAGTCAGGATGTTCTAGCACCCCAAGATATCCGCCACCTGGACGAATGCCACAGAACTGGATAAACTCTGACCGGCTCAAAAAGTTACCTTCCTTAAGCTCCCTGCATTTAGTCTCGACGATAAATCGCAGGTCATATTTAGCTCGCAGTTGAGCCTCTGACAATCCCACAGCCTTTATCTCTGGTGTTGTAACTTTAGCACCTTCCTCGAAGTGATGAGGACGGCCATCATTAGCCGCACAATGTCTGCAAACGTATTTCTGTTTTCCTTTGCTTGACCCGTTTTTCATGGCCGGGCCGCCGCATTTTGGACAATTCATTTTTCTTCAATTATGGTTATAGTGTTTTCTTCGCCTCTCGACTCCGCAGCAAGAAGCATCTTATTAATGATATCTGACCACCCCCGTGAGTTAACCAGTCGGCCCGGTGACTTGTTTTCGCCGACCAGGATACAACCTTTGGTATGTTCAGGTGCATTGCCGGAATGAATCATGATATATGAAAATCCCGGCACGTTCAGTAAATAAGGCATGAGCCTCCCGAAATGGGGAGACTCACGCATCTTAATCTTATACGTGCCCTTAGGGATTGCCGTCGCACCGTAAACCTTACCTTCAAGCGGATCATCAAAATCACCGTCGCCGTTCAGGTCAACAAGGTTTCTCACGGGGTCCTCCAGTGTGTCACAAAGGCGGCTCACTCCGTCGTAGAGATGGCCGCCCGTGTATGTTGCCGCAAAATTCCTGCGGTAGAGATAGAGGTTCATTAGAAGGTGATTTGCACCCCAGTCATCAGCCCTATATTCTCCACAAATGGGTGTCCTTTGTTAAAATCATATAGCGGACCGGCACTGATTGAGAAGCCGTAAATATCCAGTGCGGAGAACGTGGCTCCAAGAGAAAAATACGTTATCTCTGTTCCCGTCGGAAGCAGCAATAGCCCATTGATTGAAAAGTTATTATAGGGCACTCCGTCAACCTCAATGTAGTGAGCATAGGACAGGCCCATGCCAACACGGGCAAATGACAGGTTAACCACCTTTTTGAGAGTATTATCCCACTTCAATAGATTTGATGATACGTTAACCGTTGGCCTCAGAAGGAACTGTGACGAGACGGCCTTATCTCCGGTGTTGAATAAATCAGATGTTACCGGCTTTAGGAATCCCCTGAAGGGTGATTGCGCACTCACCCCGACTGTCAGGGCAACAAGTGCAATGATAAAGATGATCTTTTTCATGCTTTAACCTTAAATTTTCGTGTTATTTTAAAGTTATGCCCTTAATTAATGGGTTCACCCTTCATCAATTCACCCGTGCTATTGGTGAAGTAGTTTTTAATGATGTACGAGAGCGCAGCCCCGATAGCGGCGTACACGATAGGCTGGAATGTAGCCCAGTCCATTACGAATGGTCCGGCTTCAAAGAGTTGCAGCAGCCCTGTAAAGAGGGCGGTGAGAAACGCAATCAGCAGACCTTTCAGAAAGTCTGCACCGTTCAGTGATTTGTAAACACTTCTTTTCATTGTTGTTTTTTTAGTGATACTTTAAAAGTCAAACAAATGTATAAAACTTTTTTTTAAATATCCAACTAAATCGGCATGAATTTATTTTCATACGGCCCGGACAATTCCGGCACCTGCTGAAAGTGGTTTAAAAATAGCCTCTCTTTACAGAAGTCAATTTCACGTGCGAATCCCGAACCCCTTGAATAGCTTTTCAGATCAGCCCATGTAAATGCGCCCTGATACTGACCATTGATATAAGCATCCGCCGAAGTCTGTTCTTCTCCGCATCCGCTGAACACAATCCACCTTTGCCCATCATCTGACTTGGCTATCTTTTTAACCGGCTTAGTCATTCGTGGCACTCCCGGCATAGGCATAAACCTTGCCTTGCGGTATCCGTAATTGACTAATGAAACAGCACCAGCCAGTCCCCTGCTGCCAATGTCACCGGAATAGCAGCTATCAAACTTCGCAACTACCGGCAACCAATCGGGCGTTTCCTGTTGAAGCTGCCAAATGTTATCATCGATAAGCGGCCCGTTATGAAGATACAGCGCCTCATCAAATCCGTTTGGCTCATTGCGTGACGGTATCTGTGTGCCGTGACCGGAATACTTAATGTACAACATCCCTATCTCATCAGTCCGGTCATATAGGTCTTTCAACTCAGTCATGACACGGCGTATCTCTGACATGAAAAATCCGGTCGTTACCTGCGAATCAAAATACTTTAAGCACTGAAATTCAGGAAACTCTTTATTGAGTTTTTTGACTTCATTATTGATGTCATTCACGCACCCCCGGAGGTCGTTAGCATCGCCATAGTAGTCGTTTATTCCAAATCCCAGGTAAACGTAAGGCGAAGATATCGCTGTTGGCTGTTGTCTTTTAAAGCACATCTTTTCCGTGGTTTATAATGTGTTGCCTCCGCCACTTCAGGAACTTCTTCACCCACCTTATAAGGGTGACAAGGTTTACTTTTATGGTCAGGGGCTTGGTCATTTGCTTTCAACTATCATCTGTGCTATCATTACAATCACCGTGGCAGCCCCTATGATGGCTCCGTAGATTGCGACCAGCTTCTGTTTTGCCGACATCTTTAAATTGCGTTCGGTTACGGCTGCAATGTCTTTTTCAAGCAGCAGCTGCACCTTGTCGGACAGGCCTGCGACGGATTTCTGCAATTCAGGAATAACAGTGTTTAGCTGCGTCATCTGCTTGTCAAGTCCGGGCTGACCATTCCCCTCGACAATCTTTGAAATACGCTTCATCTGAGTGTTAAGACTTGCCAGCTCTCCTTCTTTGCGGCAGTAATCGTTATGTTCCATCTCATCAGACATATATCAATGTGTTATCATTAGTTTGCCGTTAGCGTTTCTTAAAAGTTTTCCCGAAGGGGTACGAAATAGATAGTTGCCGTACTCATAAGCCCCGATGTCAACTGTGTCCTGTTGTGGTACCCGGTGTCCGGCAAAGTCCGTTGTAAGCCCGACGTATAGCCCTGCGTTGATACACGGGGAGCCAGATTGCAGGCGGAAGTCGGAGGAGCGGAAGAGCGGGTCAGAAGTGATATTGCCCGTAGTGACATCGCTGTCGGTTATCGTTATTCGTCCTGCATCACTCTCTATATAAATGTCATTAGATGTATTATCATACATATCATTATGAATAACATTTAGTCCGTTAATAGTAAGAGAGTCGTCTGCATGTTCGTTAATCGTAATTCCTCTTAGTGAAAACCCCGTTATAATATTATTAGCTATCAGTAGATTATTTACCTCTCCGTTAGCATAAATACCTATTCCGGCATAACCATGATATGCTCCACCATTGTTACCCGTTATCGTATTGTTTGCTATAGTTACATTATTATATTCGCCCTGTAGTCCAAAGTCTGTTGGTGTCTCATTTACCCACCACACCCCAAATGACCCATACGACGTTTTCTATAATGTTATGATGGATAGTTATACTATCCCAATACCAAGTGTGTGTCATCCAGTATCCGGTACCAGCTGAGGGAGTGGTAACTGCTATGCCAACATTATATCTTTGGATATAATTGCGACATACCTCAACCCTATCGTGATTATCACCCTCTATGGCGATGCAATAATAATCCTCCTCATTTCCATTTACATTTCTGGCTCCGTTAGCATCATTATAGAAGCTATTATCACGGATTTTATACCCAAATGTACAACCAGACTGTACCTCATTAAACTCTCCTCCGAGGCTTACCTTTGCCAAGCCATAATGAGTATTATTGTAATATTCTGATCCACCCTTATAATTCCATTCCTCCATAAAAAAATTCCATACATACGTTCCCCCAGAGGTTATTTCAGAGTCGTTTGGGCGTTTAGCCCCGCATCTCTACCTCTGGCATCGAGAACACAATCGCTGACATCACATCCATCTGTGCCCTGGAGTCTTATTTGACCATTATACCCAGTGCCATATTGTGCGCAATTCCGTATAGTGCAGTTTTGTATTTTTATGCCGGTAAGGAAAAGCGTAGGATATGACGTGATTGAACTATAGACAAATATTCCTGTGTATAGAAAATCCTCTATCGTTACATGATGTATTTGGATATTGTTGCGATATCCGACATGTATTCCCCTTGTTCCTGTCAAAGAAGAACCAGTCAGCTTTATGTAGCTTATTGAACTATTATCATCAACAGAGGTACCTGCTGTAGATGCACATTGTATTGCTGCCTGAAGAGCCGATCCGTTAGTATATGACGAGACAATATGAAGCGGCTTTACGATCTGTGTACTACCCTGGTTATACGTTCCTGCATTTATGAAAACCGTATCAGGCGCAGATACCCTCGTACATGCATACGCCGGAGTCGCCCACTCTTGCCCTATTGTTCCATTTCTGCCAGCATCATCTACTCCATTAGGATCAACATAGTATTTCGTTCCCCACGCCGTAAGGCTAACGGCAAGCAGTAGTATTGTTAGTATCTTTTTCATCAGTTATCCAATTGTTTCCATTTCTTCCCACTTGTAGCCACGCACCCGTAAAAGTGAGCATCTGAGGTCTTAAATACAACCTTCCCCACAGCAGCCGTTACCGTCGTGTCGCCCACGTGAAACAGCACTGCATCGGTCAGGTCTTCCGTGTCTTTCAAAGCCTGCATCTCATCATTGGTCAGCAGTTCCATGTCAAGGCTGTCAAGCATGATGATGACATCATTGATCTTTGCAAATGCCGTCCTGAGCGGGTCGCCCGTCCCGTCATTGGCCGTCGTCCCAATGTTCACCGTGTCAATCGCCCTATCGTAGCTCTTTATCTCGTGACGTATCCGCCATGTGTCCACCTGCACCACGACAATCGCTATCAGCAGCACTCCCATTAATATCTTACTCCAATTCTTCATCCTTATTTAACTTTTATCGTTCAATCTTAAATAACTATATTTTTATTTAAGTTTTGTTTATATTGACAGCAACTACACTAATTAAGGTACATATATCTCCCACCCATTTGCGTATTCATCCGGTGACCAAGAGTTGTTGTCAATCTTACTCCTGTATTTCAATGAACACGCCTTCGGGGTGCTATGCACCCTCAAAGCGAAGCCGGAAGCCGACATGCGTACGCGCAGACGTAGGCACGTAATTCGTACTCGAATACGCCAAACCGTCATCCACGCCATAATGCGCATAGCCGCCGACCAACAGCATTCTCATACTTGAGGATGTAACATCTGTATAGAAATAATCACAGAAGTATGTCGTATGCCCAGAACCAGCAATACCTACTTGGCTTGGAACTATCTCTGCACCGGCACCCATTAATGCCTTATTCATATAATTCGATGTACGAGCAATATTCCCTTTATCACTATAACCAACATAGTTAGCATCCGTCCACACAGCAGGATTATCGGCAGAGAACAATTTACTCGTACCCCCGTCACCATCTGTTTTTATTTCTATATTAACCCCATCACACATCTTCCAAATATGCCCAAAGGGCATTTCGTGACCACGATAACGGTTGACGGTAAATGTTCTGTTAACACCTGCCCCACCGAAGTTAGTAGCTACATAATTCACTTCGCCGCTTCCACTGGCAAGCGTATCTGACGCTCCGCATGGTACATACGGATTGTAGCTATTAAAGTTATTCCACTCTGTACTATTTGCAGTAGATACTCCACTGCCTAATCCACCCTGTTTATATCCTTCGGCAGTAAGAGTTGCATTAACCGCCTTTTGCGAGTTAAGCGTTGCATATTCAATGGCAAAAAACCAAAACAGCCACTTGTGGTCACTGTAACCGTATTGGTTCCACCCTGTACCCCTGTTGCGGGCATAGGTGCGTCCGTTGGTTCTGTTAATATAAGTCACGGGACGACCAAGCAAAGTATTATCAGCTGCGTCCCATGCTGCCGTGTTATTACCTCCACGATAATCAGTTCCAGTGTTTTTGAACGAGCCTAACTTACTTGTTGACCTTGTTATATTTGCCTCATAAGCGGAGACATAGTGTTTCGGGACTTTCGTAAACCCCGACAATGCGCCCGTGCTTATCTTTATCTGATGTTTGCCTGCTGACGGGGTGTTCATATCTACCTTAAAATAAAAGTCAGGCCATTCCATCATCACCTGCCCATCAGACCCGTCAAGATTGCTCGCCGTCCCGTCAGCTTTTTTCGTCCAGTCAGTAGGGTCAAGATAGTAGTTAACCGAGCCGTTATCCAAAAGTAAGCAGCCTTTTATAAGTGAGTGTACGGGGAGTTCTGCATGGATATATTTCCCGTTAACCTCAGTCATTGTTGAGGCTATACGGGTGACATCTGGCGAGGAGTTGGCTTCGTTGATTTCTATCCCATACCATTGTGTCGCCCAGTATTGGGAGAAACTAAAGCCAATTCCGCCCCCGAAGGGAATGCATGTTCTTGAAACGCTTATTCCTGGCATATTATTCTATTTTGATGTTCTATTTAACGATCCCGGAGCGTCAATCTGATAATGAAAATCAACTTTCAAAATCAAAGATGCCAGTACGTTGAGAAGCGACTGAGATATCTATCCGCAGTCCATATTACCAACCTACTGAGAACGTACCGGTTGTGCCTGTCTTATATACGGTACGGATATTCGCCGGATACCATTGGCCCGTATATGCACCCGCCTGAGCAGCAGTAATCGTGAAGTCAGTGCCATCAGACAACTGGACTTTTATTGCTGCCGCAGTCTCAATACATATCCGAAACGTGCCATCAGGGGAAAGTGTATCAGCCACAAAGTCATCTGCAAGGGCGGTCATGTCAACCACCCCCACAGATTCATCAGTGCCGTTTATGAAAAATCCTACATAATTACCCTGTGCATCTTTTACGCCATTCGGATAACCTGAATTGCAAGTATCTGCCATAATCGTAAGATTTATTCGGATTCAGAAACAAACGTTCCATCACAGTTGACAAGTTTGATTGCAAGGTGCCCGCAGTCGTCAAGACCAAAACCAAGCACGGCTAACGTCTCGGGCGGAACATGACTGTTATTACAGTTTACAGCAGGAACACAATCACAGTCACGGGCTGAAGCTACAGTAAAGTTGAAGCCTATTACATCGCCGTTAGCGTCGAGCATAAGTGTTGAAACCAACATCTTCAAAAACTCAACCGGGAACGGGTATCCGCAAGGATTTTCAGGTATTGCCATTTCTTTAAGTATTAAGCGTTAGGAGATAAACATCTCAGCGGTGAAAACCGTGACTTCCATTTTGCGGTTCCGATGAACTTAGCAAGCTCAGTGCGTTCACGAGGGATAACCTGGTTAACCCTGATAGTTGCAAGAATACCCTCGTTGCCTCCATAAAGAAGCCCGTCGGCAGTCTCAAACCAGAACTTGAATTTCACATTACACTCAAGCGTAAGTAGCCAGTTGTAGTTAATGTCATTGGTTTCGTCAACCTCGAAATTAACAGTGAACTGTTTAAAGCCTACAGCGGTACGGTCGCCTGAGATAGTCTGTTCGGTCTGCTCCGGTTCGGGGAGCTCGCCGATAACAGTTAAGGCTCTGATTTCGTTGCCGGTAACAACTGCCGACTCTGACAGCCTTGTGGTCCATTCAGCCAAATCCTCCACGTTAGTGAAGTCATCGGCATCAGCGGCGGCAATGTATATCTTTTCAATCTCCCCATAGTGAAGCTCGGGAGCGCAGATATCAAAGTCCACTGCTGGTAATCCGGTGTCGCACCCTGTAGGGCAGTCCGGTAAGTTCAATACTGACATTCCTTTTCTTTTTTAAGTTAATAATCCAAAGGTAAATTATCTCAATTTCTTTATATTAAACATAAAATTTAATTATGCCGAATCCACTGTTATCATGTCACTATCTGCTGTATATTCAGTCGAATCTGCCGTAAAGCCTATCGACCTTGAAAGGTTATTACAGCAAGCAGTGAGTAATACACTCTCATTCATGTCGAAGGTTATGTTAACTGTCCCCTGATGTAGATATTTTTCAAACTGCCACTCCACCTCTATGTCAACATTGTATATCTGCTCTATCTCCCCGGTCTTGAGAGTAAGTTCAATATTGTCATGCAGCTTCATGCGCTGCATAGCATCAATAAGGTAATCAGACAATAGTCCGGTACGTATGCGATATCGCTTTGTCTGTTTGCGATAGGTGGGTATAAATTGCCCCTCACCGTTTTCCTGTCCATCCTCCACGTCTTCATGAAAAGGTTCAAGAACGTCAGCATCGAGATAAAAGATAAAGTGCTGACCATCCTGATAGTAGATGTTTCCGAGGTCGCAGGTGTTCCAGTATTCAAATTTGAGGTATTTGTTCATAGCCTTGTATTAACATGGTTCGTATAAAATCGTACCGTCATCATCTCGCATTACACAACCGTTCATATCTCGCATCGGTTGGTATCCGTCAGGTATGTCCGAAATCCCGCACTCAGGCACAAAGGGAACAGAGTAATAAGTATTCGCCCCGTCAACTATTTTGAGGTAATACTTTCCACAAGTCAGGAACGGATAAAGACATTCGCCGCGATGCCAATAGTATGTTTTGCCGTCAATCACTCCGGTC
>JAGVVH010000419.1 GCA_019135895.1 Bacteroidota bacterium
GGGTAGATTTGTATTCAAAAAGAAAGTTCTAGCGTGCGCCGGATCGGCAAAAACCACGCCATCCCCTCCCCAAGGGTCGGGGCACGCAAACGTAACATACCGCCAGAACGTTAGCAACAATTTTAGCATAACTTAACACCCATGATCTAATCTGTAAAAAAATGAAGTTGTTTAACTGGATATCAGCTATTCTCAAAGAGGGGAACAGTCAACATAATGATTCTAAAAATTCACATGATTCATATCTGGATACTCTTGAAAGGTCTATCCTTGATATGACTGCAGAAGAGAAGGAAGAAATGATAAATTCACTTGCAGTAGATTCTTTTATGATTGAGGGGACAGTTCCAATTTCTTCAGATCCATTATTATTGGAAGCGGCAAGGCTTATTGTATCTAAACAACAAGGATCTACTGCACTAATCCAGAGAACTTTAATAATTGGCTATGCACGGGCGGGAAGAATTATGGATCAACTTGAAGAACTAGGAATTGTAAGCTCGTTTTCAGGTAGTACTCCACGAGAGGTGTATATAAAAACTCTTGACGCCTTAGAAAGCTACTTGAAACAAAATCCATCATTACTTACCAAATCTATTCTTTTCTATAAAATGCATAGAGACACTATAGAAGAAAGACGGGCAGAACTAACAAACAATCAAAGAATTGAAGAAGAACGTACAGAAAAAGAAGCAATTAAACAGCAGATGCTCAATAAAGAACGTAAAAAACGTCTTCACAAAGAAGCTCTGAATGAACTCATAGAAGCTGGAGAACTGTTTAACTCGTTTACAAATAAAGATGGCAGAAGAGAGCCTATTCCTCAAGAGGTAATGGATAAAGTCTGGAATAGAGACGGAGGTAGATGTGTTAAATGTGGTAGTCAGGAGAACTTGGAGTTTGATCATATAATTCCTGTATCAAAAGGCGGCGCAACTACTTACAGAAATATCCAGTTGTTGTGCAAGAAATGTAACTTAGAAAAAACCAACAAGATCGGGTAATAAAATAAACTGTTGCTAACAGGTCGGTATATGTCATTGCCTCTCCGTACCGCGAGAACTTTCTGGCTAAAGAGGTCCGTTTGGTGGTCGGCGGTACGGCCCGCCCCGGCTCCCGCCGGGGACCCCCTCCTGGTGTCACGGTTTTTGCCAACGCGAGAATAAACTAATAACATCATCTCCCTACATCGCTCCACGAGTGCAAAAACACGCGCCACCGCGACTCTGAGGCAACGCCACATACCGCCGAACGTTACCAGCAAGCCAAGAACAACCAATGAAGCGTCGTATTCTTCATTAAAAAGGGTTCCTTGAAGCCAAATAAATCCGAAAAATGAAGGCAATAAGGCTTTTTACAATAAAATCTGGTAAACTTCTGATTAGCACACTTGCAGTTTTACTACTGATTGGAGTGGGTTATTCCTGTGAGAAGAACTCAGATGCTGTTGAGCCTAAATTTGAAATCAATTATCGCATGTACACTGAGGGTGATACAAGTCTATATTCAGTAACTATTTATTGTACAACATTTTTCCCAGAAGAGGATCTGACTAGCTTTATCAGTAAAGGTAAATGGAGAGATGCTTACTGGTATCAACCTGAGCAACTATTGCATACCTATGATTCATTGATTGTTACTCCTGAAATTAGTGGCTATTCAGGCTGCACCTATTATTATTTTATTGGCATGCACTTTTACGATTCAGCAGGTAATCCATATAAAAGATCATATTCAAAATTCGATAGCATCAAAAATAGAACTGACGCTGATATACGGTTTTATTGGCCAACCGACACATCAACATTCTCCAGAACTGATTAATCAATAAATAGGCCTGCTGGTAACAGGTCGGTATATGCAATTGGCTTCTGCACCGCGAGAATCTTCTGGTCAAAATGAAAGAACTTCAATGGCGGTGCAGGCCGCCCCGGCTGCCGCCGGGGACTCCCTCTTGGTGTCACGGTTTTTGCCAACGCGAGAATCAACAAAACTACATCATATCACTGCATCGCACCACGAGTGCAAAAACACGCGCCACCGCGACTCTGCGCCAACTGCACATACCGCCGAACGTTAGGCTTAATTT
>JAGVVH010000205.1 GCA_019135895.1 Bacteroidota bacterium
TAAACGCACATAGCTACATTTTCAATTATAAGAGCCGCTATTGGCCCTAACGTTCGGCGGTATGTGGCGTTGGCGCAGAGTCGCGGTGGCGCGTGTTTTTGCACTCGTGGTGCGGTGCAGGATTATGCGGTTATTACTTTATTCTCGCGTTGGCAAAAACCGTGACACCAGCGGGGGTCCCCGGCGGAAGCCGGGGCAGCCTGTGCCGCCAACCACAGAACGGTCCTCTTTAGTCAGAAGATTCTCGCGGCACAGAAGCCAATGACATATACCGACCTGTTATAGTGCGTTTTTTTGTTACTTTATTTTTCTTTGAGATTACATAGACCAATCCTTATTCCAAGAGTAATTACTGGAAGCGTGATGTATTTATCAAAATCTTCAACCTCCCAAGTAAATGGTAGGGATAGACTAATATATGGTTCAATGACTGTTTCTGGTGATAGTTGACCTTTATAGTTGATTTTAAAACCAGGTACTATTCCAAAATCTGAGATGTCTTTTAAATCATTCATGTGAGCAACCCCTAAGTAACCACTTATAAAGAGGTGCTTGAATGTATTTTCTTGAAAGTAATATCTTCTTTCAATGGCCAGTTCTAGTCCTGCGGCAGGCTCAGAGAAGTTATTGAATGAACCAACGACCCCAATACCACCCCATAAACAGGTAGTTGTTTTTGGTTTATTTACTTTTTCAAAACTGTAGATAAACTCTGCAGAATAGGAAAAAAACGATTTCTGTTTTGGGTAGTAGATTACATCACTAAATGCATTGAGAGCAGGAATTAATAAGAGGGCAACAGTCAGGATTCTTTTCATAATTCTTTTGTATTGAGCAGGGTACGTTAAAATGCACTATAACGTTCGGCGGTATGTGGCGTTGGCGCAGAGTCGCGGTGGCGCGTGTTTTTGCACTCGTGGTGCGATGCTGGGATATGATGTTGTATGTTTATTCTCGCGTTGGCAAAAACCGTGACACCAGGAGGGGGTCCCCAGCGGGAGCCGGGGCAGGCCGTGGCGCTAGCCACAAAACCGCCTCTTTAGTTACCCAATTGTCGCGCCACGGAGCGTCAATGACATATACCGACCTGTTAGGGCGTCGTGCTTTATTCTTTACGAAATATGGTTCTACGTGATAGGTTTTGTAAGCGGTTCTTCCTTACAATGAAACTTCTTTGGTTAAGCACTATCGTATAATCATTTTTAAAGCAGCATTCAGAAGATACCCTGATGAAATCAAAAAGGTTATACTTATTACCGAATATGAAGAGAGTATCAAATCTTGAGTAGTCTAGGATATAGGCACCATTTTCATTGAAGTTGGCATCCACAATTATTGAATCAATATATGTTTTAAACCTCAGGTTTGATATGGTTGCTCCTCTGGTATCTGTAACCGTGATTCTATTTTTGTTTGGGAATGAGTCATTTTTTGAAGCATACATTTCAAAATATGCCGAAGATCTTTTTGATTCAGTAGGAGATGTCTTGTAAGTAAAAAGAGTATCACCAAACATTCTCCAAATTCCGGATTCGCCATCCAGGAAGCTTTCCCATAAGATTTCATAATGGTATGTGGAATCTGGATTTATTTGAAGCAGTTCATGTTTAGAGATGGGATGAAAAAGCTTTAATAAGACATTATTCGATGAAGGCACATAGTTACCTACTGGTGTCTGGCACAGCAAAATGGTGGAATTGAATAGAAAACTTATGATGGCGAAGAATTTATTCATTATTAATTTATTAGGACAGTCTTTGCATGCGCCCTAACGTTCGGCGGTATGTGGCGTTGGCGCAGAGTCGCGGTGGCGCGTGTTTTTGCACTCGTGATGCGCAGCAGGGTTATTCGGTTATTACTTTATTCTCGCGTTGGCAAAAACCGTGACACCAGGAGGGGGTCCCCGGCGGGAGCCGGGGCAGGCCGCACCGCCGACCACTTAACTGTCCTCTTTAGCCAGAAGGTTCTCGCGGTGCGGAAAGCCAATGACATATACCGACCTGTTATAGCCAGTGCGGTTAATTCAATTTTTAGTTGGTAAGGTATTGTTGATTCTTTGATTGATTATGCGCAAGCTCTTTTAAA
>JAGVVH010000238.1 GCA_019135895.1 Bacteroidota bacterium
CTCGGGAAAAGAGCGGCTATCTTGTCGATATTTTTCTCCGTGAAGTTCACGGTTTCCTGCTTTAATTTTTCCATTGCAGATGATTTGTATCTCTATTGTATTAATTGCTTGATTGATTTTCTTACACCCTTACCAGACGCATCAGGGGTTCGAATGAATAAAGGGCTGCCCTTCTGCCAGACGGTTCTTCTTTCTGAACCAGGTATCCTGCATCCAGCAATCTTTTGATGATATTGCCTGCAGTAGCAGTAGGAATTCCTGTATTCCTGATAAATTTATTGTTACGGAATACAGGATTGGTGAAAAGAAAGTCCAAAATCTCCATGTTCCATTTTGAAGCCAGCAGTTTGACAAACTCCGACTTCATCTCCTCATAGAGGTTGTATATCTCTTCCGAGATATCCAGGTTGGATATTGCCTGAGCTTTTACTGCTTCCAGAAAAAAACGAATCCATTCGTTCCAGTTCCCTGTCCTGGATACGTTTCTCATGGCTTCAATATATTCTTCATTGTGCTGATCAAAATAATCACTGATGTAAAAATAGGGTTGTGACAACATCTTTTCCATCCACAGATGCAACGTGATCAACATCCTTCCTATCTGTCCGTTTCCATCCTGAAACGGATGCAGGGCTTCAAACTCGAGATGGATGATGGCCGTTTTCACTAGGGACGGGAGTGAGCTGTCCGATATAAAGTGCATCAGTTTATCCAATCCTTCCTGCAAATGTTCGGGACTGATGGGAACATATTCAACGTTCCTACGTGTTTTATCAGCAAGGAAATTCTGCGATGTTTTGAATTCCCCAGGCGATTTGCTGGCACCCCTACCGGCATAAAGCATTTGCTGGTGGAGTTGTTTGATAAAGTTCACATTGAATTGGTACCTGGAATCCAGAACCTGTTGCGCGTTCTTCAATGCACGTTGATAAAGGACTATCTCAATCACATCCGATTTTGCCTGTACCGAAGCGGTTCCGTCATCATCTGCCTCATACTGCATGATCTCATCCATTGTGCTGATGGTCCCTTCGATTCGCGAGGAGAGCAGAGCTTCTCTGTTACGCATCGGAGCCAGTAGAATCTCATTGTTATGCATATTTTTCAGCATCTGGTCGTAACGTGCCAGTGCATCGGTGGCACTTAACAGTTCACTGATAAAGAGGGAGTAATCAATCTCCTTCGGCGGAAATGCTCCATAATGATATTTGACGGAATCTTCTGTATTGTATTGCATAACAAAGAAAATTTGCAGTTTGACAACAAAAATAGCGTTAATTATGTAACGTACGCAATTTCTTTACAAATATTACTGTTAAATTGTTGTCTAAATGTCTTGTCTCCGAAACATGTACTCAAACTTATTTGAATTATCCCAATAAGACTATACGAATTGTTTTAAAAACTTCAGTGCATGTTCTCTGTCAAGAATTTCATGTATTTTTTGGTTTTCATAGCTACGTAAACAACGATAGCAGGAAGGAGAACATTTACAAGTATCCAGTAAATTTATTGCTCTCTTTATTACTGCTTTTAATATTTCTCCATCTTCTGTTACAAGACGTCTTGAATGTCCTGCACCACCCGGAACAGCATCGTATATTATAATCTTATGTTCCATTTTCCCATTTGTTTTCTTATAAGTTAAGCATGCCTTAATATCTCGTCTTTCAATGCTGAACTCATGCGCAAAAGAATTAAGTAGAGCATGCATTACCGACAACATTGTTGAATAGTCTGAAGTATCACATTCAAAGGATATTTTTGCCACATCTGTTTTAAATTCATGATGCAAGCTATATCTTATGAGTGAAGTATTACTACATTTGCCTTTTCCAAAAGGATTATTATGACTCTTATTATTCTTTTCTATTCGAGCAACACCTGGTCTGTAGTCTTCATATTCTGATAATTTACTTGCTTCGTCGCTTGCGATTGAATATCCACATTTTGGGCATACGTAAAAAAAGTCAGTAGACTTAACCACGAGAGAATCGTTCGCAGTGGATTCAACCTCTAATTTGATATTTTCAAATTCATATTCATATTTACTAATTGGATAAGCCGTTTCGTCACCAATATAGATGGCATCTGTTCTATATTTACGTTCTTGTGAACGAAGCGGGACGTTTTTTATTTCCTCTTCTGCGATAAAACCTGCCCTTGGCTCAATACTTTTATAGAAATCTCTATTTTTTAGTATATGGCCACAAATGGCACACGGTATTCCATCTGTACCTATTGGCATTTTCGAATAATTTATTTCATCACAGATTGAGCATTTTGAAAAATATCCAGTCTCAAAGTCGCTCATTTCGCTTTTGTTTACAATAGGTTTTCTAATGTAACGACTTGTATATAAGCCACCATCGGCAACCACTTCAGATGACGGTGCATATTCGGCAATGGCAACTGATAAATCGCGACTTAAGTTTAATGATTTGAAACTTTTTGCAGCAATATTCTGAGTTAATTCTACAGAATCAACAGGAAAACCATATTTTGGAAGAATATTACCTCGAACCAGAAAATCAATCAAATCGTTTTTTTGATACCTTTCTAATTTCCGACTAAATATAGTAGCAGTATCTACATCTCTTGCTCGAATTGCCTTTTCGTATTCCCTTTTTAAATACTCGACATTCTGTTCAAACTCCTTCATGATTTTTGAAAATATTCCTTGCTCACCAATAAATTCTTCTAACCATTCATAACTATTGATGTATTTGTTTTTCAGTTGTTTATCTGTGATTGAAATAGAATTTCTTAATAAATCGGATAATTCAACTGGTTCAGATTTAAGCCAATCAAGAAAACCCAGATACCCCTTTTCGTTAATAAATGGTTTCGCATTATTAGCGGAATACAAATCTGGATTGATTTTTAAGTATAAACTTAAAGCCACGGCGTATATGTGACGTTTTAATATTTTCTCATTATCTAAATTGAACTTTGGTGGATAAATCACTCCATTTATCATTTCTATTGGACTATCGAAGAAAGTAAAATCATGAGAACTTAACCTTGCAAATGTCAATGCAAAAGCGGCTGCATCTATTCTTCTACCTGCACGTCCGACTCTTTGTGCATAATTCGATGCGAGAGGTGGAATATTTCGCAAAAATACTGTTTCCAATTCTCCGACATCAACCCCCATTTCAAACGTCGTAGAACAAGAAAGAGCGTTAATCTCTTTTCGAATAAATTGTTGCTGATAATCTAACGCATCCTTTTTTGCAAGTTGAGCAGTATGTTCCTTAACAAATAAAGGCGATACTTTTTCACTTTTATATAACATTGCATAATAATTGTCGTTGCAAAATTCTTCGGAGTTTAATCTTTCCAGTATTCCCTCACAACCAATTTGAATACAATTATTGCCTATATTAAATTGAGTTACTTTACCGCACTTTTTACATTTCCAAAGAACTGCATTATTCCCTAAATTGACTTTGAAATAATTTGCGGGAATAAAATAACCTTTACCATCATTTGTTTGAAGTTTGAATTTGTTATTGTCTGATACCAAATAATCCCAGTAGTTACCTAAAAACTCAACTGCTTTATCACCATCTAATTGGAGAATTTTTGTTGTGAGCCATAATTTATTCGAACGATAGTATTTTTTTTCTCCGCTTTTCAATATTCTTGGAGTAGGCATGAAACCTTGAGAATTAAAAACAGAATCATCCTTGTACTTAGTTATAAATTTCTGATATGGTGTATAATACAAGTATTCCCTGTCATTTGGATTTATATCTGTTATTTTGTCTGTAATAATTGCAGCCGATCTTACAATTTCAAACGCGAGGAAATTTAGGAAATTCTTTGCATCCTGTTTGGAAAGATTAAAATTTTTGACAACCACCTGAATAATATCATCGCTATTTCCAAGATATTCAAAAGAGATTTTACCCAATGAAACGAGTGATGTATCTCGATTGCAATTATAAAGCTCATTAAGGACAGCAACCCATGCATTACGCCGATTTTCGGTAATTGACGATTCTATATGGTCGGAATTGCTTTTACGAAACAAATTCAATCCTGAATAATAATTGTCAAGTACGCTTACAAAATCACTAATGTTCAGACCTTCTTTATAATTGCTTTCTTCTTGTGTAACTACATTCCAAATTCCTCGTCGACGTAAAAATTCTTTATAAGATTCACTTAAATAGCAAGCAAATTTTGCAGCTCCCTGACGGCTGTCTGAGAAAATTAGAAATTGACTCCCTGTTCTTGATTTAATTTTTTTCTTTTCGACTTTTTGTAAAAATGGATTAGTAGTTGATTGTTCTTCAGCGTTTTCTTCAACATCAAATTTATATTCTGGTATTTGTTCGTATAAAGAGGTTGCAATAACTGCTGTGGCTGCATCATACCCCAAATTAAATCGTCTCAAATGTCCACCACAATTTAAACAATTATCTTTGGGCGATTTAAAAATCTTTATTTGTTGAGTGTTTCCACAAGTACACCAACTATTATGAGCCTCGTCCTCTTCCACTATTGCACCGCAGTTTTTGCATAAATAAAAAACTTTATCTTCATTTTTCTTCTTCGCTTTTATCTTGATTTCATTTTTACCGTTTTCTTCCTCTTCTTCAAATAAATTTTGGTTGTATTGCACTTGATAATAACTCAGTTCATCCAAATTACTTGCTATAAGCAGTTTACCATTTGTTACCTTTCCAAGAATAGCAATTTCTCCACAATCTTCACAAACAGCAATTTCAAACATTTTTGCTGTTTTTTCATATGCAATAGGAAAATGGTCTCTTCTTATTAGCGACAAACTATTTTTGTAGTCAAGTGCTAAATAACAGCCATCTAATGCTTTGAGAAAATAATGATATCGGATATCAATGAGCGGTTTCCCATTTTTTCTTGCTTTCGCACACAACGCAATAAATCTTACTGCTTCCTGGCTTGTTATTTCAAGAAGTTCGGCAAAATCACTGAGTTTTAATAAACTGCCCTTGCTTCTCATTTTAGCATAAAAACTCGAAGAAGAAATGATATCATATAATACTTCTGCCTCTCCTTCCTCTCTTTCTTTAGAGTATTTGAAATCAAGGTTGTACTTATCTAAAATATCATTAAAGAAATTTTCCTCATTTGCTAAGTCAGTAAATAATTGAATCGGATATTGATAAATTTTAGATGACTTTTGTGAGTTATCACGATAGGCTGTTATTATCTCATCAGTGGTATAATTACAACCTGTTAATCGTTCCGCAAATTCAACGACCCTCTCATTACTTGATGGGCTACCATCTCCTAATGTTGCTGATGTTAGAATAAATTGAGGCTTTCTTTTACCGGTTATCCTGCCTTTTAATCTTCCCATTAGAAATGCAGTTTCAATTCCAGTCGCCCCTGCATAAACGTGCGCCTCATCCAATACTACGAATTTGAAATTGGAATTACTGAATATTGAATCATCGCCTGGTCGAAAAAGCATGTGTTCTAACATGGCATAGTTTGTAAACAAAATATGGGGTGGGTGTTCCTTCATCCTTTCACGGGACACCTCCTCATTTGGCAACCTCTTTCTCAATTCCGGATATTTTTCGTTGGCATACATTGCTTCATAAAGCTTAATTGCATCCATTTCTCTATTTTCCGTACCACCATTATAAACCCCAAAACGAATATCAGGGTATGCCATCAGAATTTCACGCAGTCCTTTAATCTGGTCGTTTGCCAATGCATTCATCGGGTAAATGAAAATTGCCCTGACTCCATCATTCAGTTGCCCTTTTTCTTTTTCTCGGAGTAATTCGTTGATAACGGGAATCAAAAAACAATTTGTTTTACCACTCCCAGTACCTGTTGATACTACTAAATTTTTTCCAGAGACAATTTTCTCAACAGCCTTTTCCTGATGTAAATACAAAGGTCGGGAAATGGGAAGTTTTGGTGGGTATTTTTTTTTGCTTTCCAAATCTCTAAAAAGTGGTGACAACGTTCCATTATCAATCAATTCTTCAATTGATTTCCCAGATTTAAAAGAATCTTTTATTTCAACGAATGGTCCGTTTGAAACAGTTTTATCTAACTCTTCAACTAATTTTTTCTGCAGATTTTGATTGCGAAAATGAAAGGTAGTACTGATATAACCAATGTACTCTTTCTTAATTTCATCTGCTGCTTTTGCCGGATTAAACATCTTCTTCTTCCTTAAATTTGTAAAGTATTATTTCATCATAACGATTGTCCTGCTTTTGAATGTTGCAAATACCCTTACGCAATTTATCACAGAATAAGTTACCAATATTAATTTCTCTTCCTTCCAAACCAGCTGCCAGCCATAATGTGTTATTGTCTCTTAATTCAATTCTTACAGGATTAATAATATCATAAGTCCCTTTTTCATTTATCATGGTGTTTAACACTCTTGTATTACCATTTTGGTCAATTACATGCAATCGTCCAAAATAATAGATAGTTTCAGAATCTTCTAAATACTGCAATTTGTCAATAAAGTAATTTGGAATAAAGGGAATCCATTCGGATTTTTTGCTGTTAAAACAATTTGCGCTTAACAACCTTATCTTTTTGTACTTAAATCGAAGTTTGTCAGGTGAGCCAATCAGCAATTCCCCCTCAAAGATTAGTTGATAATTTTCTGCTTTTGAGAAGATATTTTTGTCTTTAATTTTTACCTGAATTTTACATATATCTTCATGCAGATTCCTAATTTCACAGGTCTTACAATCGATTTTAGATCGAAAATTATTATCAGGTGATTTAATGATAAGAAAAAATTCATTGTTTTTATCTCCGATAAAAGTATCTTCCACATTCCAAAGCACTTTTCCATCAATGTATGACAATGGATTTGCAATAAAATGCTCTTTTGTGGAAACAGTAAAAATTTCAAAAATCTCTTTCCCATAAACAATACAAACAGAAATATCTGTTATGCCCTCATTGGCATAAATTGCCCTTCCGATTTCAAATTTTCCATTTTGATTTTTGATAATTTCAAATGATTCTCCATTTACCTTGCCCAATATTGTAATGTCATCATTTTCATTGGGATTATCAATTTCTAATATATCCCCATTTGCTAAAAAATCTTTATACCATAATTTTCTGTTAATGGGTTCATTGTGCCAATCATTGTTGTTTATTCTCCATCTTAGATATGCAATTTTTATCACTAGCATGCCATCATTGATTGGACATTTTATCTCATTATCTTGTTTGCTCCACGTTAATACTATATCTTCATCACCATTGTATACAGTTAGCTTTCGCTCAATATCACCGTAATAAAAAGGATGATTAAACTGTATTTTAAGATTCGGCATAACAATTAATGTTTCTCTTAAGATTGTTAATTCTTTTTCGTAGGAATATAAAATGATTTCGGTTGGATTATTTTCAGGAATCAAACCCATTACTTTTAAACCAAAATGATAGCAACCGCTTTCAATTCTTTCAAAGCCAAGTTCGTGCAATTTATGAGCTTTATCATCAATTCTCAATTCTAATGCTTTCAAATTGGTATTTTCTGGAATCAACAATTTAACACCACCAGAATAGACCATACAAGAAATATCATCAAAGAACCATTCTACATTTTGTACCTCTCCAATCAAACAAGGAGTCTTACCTATGCTTGCTGTTTTTGTCTTATCTACGAAAAAAACTTGTTTTATTTCACCCGATAAACTTTCACCTGCTTTAGGATATATATTATATAAATTAGTTCCATATGTTGTCAATTCGTTTGGTACACTTTTTAACGCATCAATGTCCTTGGAATATACGAAATAATTATTCGGCTTATTTATTTGACCTAAAACTTCTTTTTCTCCCTCAAATAAAATAAACTCCCTATGTAATGATGTCGCTTTGTTTCTTTCTGAATCAAAAATTATCTTATGATTTTCTTTAATTTCAACTCTCAGATTAATTGCATCAGAATATTTCAACAAATCATTCAATTCCAATTCAATTTGTTTTGTCGCAACAACTAATTCGCCACGTTTTGTTTTAATTTCTTCAGAACGAATCTGTTCTCCATTCACAAAAACCTTAAGCGACACAATGCTGTTGTCATCATCCAGTCTGATTGAAGGAATGTAGATAAAAACAGAACTATCGTCTCTTATATATTTCGCAACAATATCTCCTTTTGAAACAGTTGGAACTCTCCTTTTCCGGTTTGTATCACCAGATACTTTCTCAGATTCAGATTTATTTTTCCACCATTCTACGATGTAATGTTTTAATCTTGTGTCTTCGTTAATCGGCTCTTTATAGAACAATTTATTGATATGAAAAAGCGTATCTTTTATAAACTCAACAAAATCAATGAATAAATCCTCATTCAGAGCAAAAGACCGTAAACCAATTTTAATAGAATATACACTTGAGCCGATAGTAACTTTTTTGTCTTCACGATACCCATGACCTAAAAAATTTGCGATTTCTGAGGCAAATCTTTCACATTGCCATTCGTCATCATTAGTAAAACCAAAATCCAAATCATTTTTGAAAATATTATAACATAGGTCATAAAATGAAAAAATACTATTCTTCGGAGCAAATGAATGCATCATCAGGGTTGAATAGTACTTTTTGCCTGTCAAAACAATAGGAATTAAGTGTTTTCTTCCCAACTGCGAGATAACATCTGTAAAAGCTTGATATAACTTTTGGTTGATATAATCCTCATTTATTAGATGTTTGGATATATAATCCCAAAAACGACTGTTTTCTTCGGTGTCGTCTTTATTATCAAAATCCTTCCATCGTTTTGCAATTTCAACAAGAGTGGCAAATATTAATTTATGGTAATTCTCTTCAAACACGTTACCATAAGAAAGAAGAGAACTACATAAAAGACCAACATTTTCAAGCAGTGCTGAATACTCATCTTCAGTAAAATCATAGTTGCCTAATAATTTATTCTCTGCGAAAATTCTGTCTATTTTTTGAAGCAATTCGGATATGTCATTTTTTTGCACATCTTTGCATGGTATTCTACGCTTTTGGGGAATTGTCCATAACTGGTCATCTTCAGCAATTTTTTCATTTGAAATAATATGAGGATTTATTTCAACTTCAATATTTTCAGTACCATTATTGCTTTCAGGTTCATTAAGTAAAGTGTTAATTGTGACACTATTATCATATTCTATTTGATCATTTACATCAATTTGTGTTTTCTCATTTATATTTTCTTCTTTCACAAATGGTGTTTGTCCCGTTTCTGTTCTTGATTTATTATTTCTTCCACAATCGTTTATGTCTTCTTGAATATTTGAGTTAGTAAAATTGCTAATTTCAGGATTTTTAATCTCAATTGAAGTAACATCAAAAGTGTCTCTCTTACCTTTAGATTTGTGAAGATTTCTTTTTCGTATTAATCGAACAATTAAAAATATAATAGTCGCACTAAATGCGATTAAACTTACCCAAATAGATGACGGATAAGTTTGTGAAAATTTAATTATTTCATTAACGTATTCCATAATAATTGCGTTTATCAGGTTATATTAATTCTTCCAGAGTGTTGATAGAAAATCTTCATCGAGGCAGCGATTTCTCTTTATCGGTTGTATCTAACAACTGTTTCTTCAGTACTTTTATTTCCATCGATATTTGGAGCTGAAGATTGAACTGTATCTCCTTTTTCAGTTTGGCTTCCAGCCGGGCAATCTTGTTTCTGATCTTCTCCGCTTCCTGATTTTGTTCTATCGCCTTAGCAAGTTCTCTGCCGGGTTCTTTTGTCAATTTATTGCCGGCTATCTGGTAGACAAAGTTGTGGTATATGCGTTCCAGGTCGAGTCCGGAGATGGTCAAAGAGACCTTCTCCTCGGGTTGCCAGTCGGTTGAGTAAGTTTCTACAATCCGGGATTTCCCTTTCACGTTCTCATAGGCTTCCTTGAAGTGAATCAGCAAGCGGCATTCGTTTTTAAACCTGAGGAGAAAGAGGATATGCCGGGGAATGGCCTTTGCAATCACCTCGAAGATCTTCTCGTTGCATTCCCTTTTTTTGAGGGTGACGGTCAGCACGTCGATCTGCCGCACCTTATCGCTCGCGTTCACGTTGAGGGTTTCGGCTGTGAGGGTATGGCTCCATACAATCTGCTCAATATCATCGACCATCGCCCTTTTTATGGCGGGAGTCAGCGTGGCATGGGTATAAAAACTCTCTTTGGGGAGCCGGATATCTTTACGGGTGGATGAAGGGAATAGGGTCATGATCAGGTTGATTTGTGTTTCACTACCAGAAAGCAGATCAGTTCAAAATCATGGAGTCCCTTGATGGCTGCGCCCGTAGGTATGGCGTCGGCCGCTGTGAAAAAGCTTTCAATCTCCTTTTCGGTTTTCACCTGCACAATGGAACCATTCCGGCCATCGTGCGTCTCCAGGTTAAATTGGCGACAGAGATCCAGGATCGGCTCAGAGTGTCCCTTGCAGAGGTGGCGCATCAGGTCCAGCAACTTCTTCGGGGAAAGGTGATTGCAGATCACCTCCTCCCGTGATGAGATGTAGACCATGTAGAATGGATGCAACCGGTTCTGGTTGTCGATGTTCACGCCGTTGCTGATATTCTTCAAGATGTAAAAAACGCCTTCGGGAGCATCATCACTGGCTTCCACAATGGCATGCAGCCCGAATGGAGCGTGGTTGATATCGGGATCGGATTTCATGTATTCAAGCAGGTCGAGCCTAAACTCGTTCAAGCCAAGATCCATTATTGAGATACCACTGTTCATCTCTTCAATATCGACCACTTCATCCATCAGCCGTTGTAGTTGCTGCTTGCGGTATTCCAGATCGCCTTTCTCCTCCTCGCTGATGGGGTTGTCGTCACCCGTGGCGGTCATCACCGAGATCTTCATGCGTGTTTCCACCCTTGCTTTCAGGTTGATGTAATCATCGAGCGAGAGGTCTGGCCAGAAGTTGACCAGCTGGATCACCTCGTTGCGGCTACCGATACGATCGATCCGTCCGAACCGTTGGATGATGCGCACCGGATTCCAGTGGATGTCGTAGTTGATCAGGTAGTCACAGTCCTGCAGGTTCTGTCCCTCGGAAATACAGTCAGTAGCAATCAGGACATCAATCACGTTGTGGTTTTCCGGCATCACCAGTTCTTTCTGTTTGGAAATTGGGGAGAAGCAGGTGAGCACAGTGTTCATGTCGTTCCGCAGACGGGGACAGGTGGAACGCCCTTCCACCGAGCCGGAGATCAGCGCGGTGTTGAGCCCGTATTGTTTCTTTACGTGGGTGCTGACATGCTCGTAGAGGTATTCCGATGTATCAGAGAAAGCGGTGAAGATCAATATCTTCCTGTTATCTCCATTGATGGGATGTTCCATCTTATTGTCGATAACAGAGAGCAG
>JAGVVH010000335.1 GCA_019135895.1 Bacteroidota bacterium
TTTCACTCTTTGTTTTCTTCTTTCCGGATTACTATGAGTCCTTTGCTGACGAAGAGCGTGGTGTAGTTGCCTGTTTCGAAGCCGGCTTTTTGCAGCCAGTTGCCGCTTAGAAGCAGTGCCGGCACCTCATTGGAGTTGCTGAGACGGTGATGGCGGGTGGTGTAGCACATTTTAAGCCGCCGTAGATAGCCGCATGCCAAAGGATTCTCTTTGCTGTTGGGGGTTGGGGTTGCTGTTTCGCTTTGCTTCTGCCGGGCAGTTTTCTTTTTCTTTTCTGATTGAGCCATGAGGTAGTTTTGTTTTAGTTGCGGCAGCAAATAAAAAAACAGTGCTGCTGACCTGTTGACTTCTTCCACAATGGCAGAGTGGGCGCATTAACGCTCCACACAGGAGCAGCACTGCATATTTACTTACAGACATAAAAAATGCCTGCAAACATCAGGCTGGTTTTTCCAACCTATGTGTAATAAGAAGTCGCTGCAAAAATAACAAAAAATTAATAATGGGAGAGGGGAGGAAGATTTTTTTTGGGAAAATATATTGGGGGTTATTGCTCCGGAATACTTGGTCTGTTTCATCAGAATATTCACACCAACTCTCTAATTGGAAAAGCTTTTATTGGCAAATTCCCACTAATCTTTGCAGTCAACTCCTTGCATATCTTTCTAACTTTCTCGATGTTTGTCAATATTTTATCAAGTACTTTTTTTAAATCTTGTTTTCTTGGTGCATCGTCAAAGAAAATGTCCATTATTACTTCTTCTAAATCCCAGTCCGTTAACCATTCTTTAATCATTGCTTCTGACTGGTCAAGATATTCATTGTCATTATTGCAATCACTTGCCAATACGCCAAATTGCAAAGTCAAATCATGATGAAATCTTTCTGCTGTATCAATAATTGCAGTATGTGTCTCTCGTGATAAATCATTTGTATCCATATGTTGTGTCGTTTTTTTTCGCCTTGCCTACAACGGTTGGCGGTATGTTTTTGTTGCCGATTACGGAGCACTGTCCTATCAAGTTACAACTACTTTTGATACGAGCTGTGCCGCTCGAATACGCACTGCACCGGCAATTAACTATACCGCCTGTTGGTCGTTCGGTGTTTATTTTTTCTGTCATTTTTCTTTCAATTTGCTACTTCGTTTCTGTCTGCCGTGCGTTTGGGTAGGCAAGCTCTTTGGCTGGTTTTGGTCGTGTGTTGGCTTTTTGTGGGACCAGCCAATGTGCTTGCAAATAGGGTGGGTCAAATATTGCGGGTTTAATGGACTCATTTTCGGTAAAAGAGCATTAAGTTCCGTGCCATTTTCACTTGCATATTCTCTTTTTAAAGAAGCCGTAATATATCGCTTTGCTTCTTCCTCATTTAAATTCTCTTCAGCAATCAATTCTAATGCTTCCGCTTTTTGCCTACTTTGAGCGTATGTAAAAAATGAATCAATAACATTTTCTTTATCTTGTAGGGCATCAAGGTTAGTCTCATTTATGAAATCAACAATTAAACTCTCTTTTGCCCTATTTCCAACACTTGCACGAATAGCCCTGCGTATTTCTGCAATTAAAGTTTCTTTGTCCTTAGTTTTCTTGTTATGCTCAAATATTAATTCAAGAATGTAATCAAGGTTTATTTCTTGTGATTTTAGCAAGTCAACCTCGAACACTACATCATCCCAATCAATCTTTGATTCTTCTGATTCAATGCCGCTTTTCTCACGTCTTAACCAGTCACGTATATCATTATAAGTAGAACGATAATCCTGAATTGTTCGCTCTTTTAGCAATTCAATCTTTTGCATTAAGGCTATTTCATCATCTGATACAAAATGTTCCTTTTTAAACTCTTCAATTGCGTCAGCATCTGTTATGTCTATTTCTTGAAATGCTTTGAGGAGGCTAAATTCATCGTAATTCTGGAGTATGTTTTCTATTCGCAAATATTCTCCGAATAGTTTTGCGAATTCTTTTTTATCTCTTTCTGTTACTATCTCGTCAGGATTAGGAAATTTTTCATTTAACTCTTTTACTACTTCAACAAAACCTCTGCGTGCTTCACCTGTGACGATGTCTGTAAAGCCTTCTAAATATTCTTTGTAGCTCTTTTCAAGAATCACATTTTTAGTATTGCTATCCCCGAAAAGAGTGATGGCATCGATGGTTGCTGTTTCTAAATTTCTAAACGTAACAATATTCCCAAAAGTTTTTGTGGCATCATAAATACGATTAGTACGTGAAAAGGCTTGGATTAAGCCATGGTAACGCAGGTTTTTATCAACAAACAACGTGTTAAGTGTAGGTGCATCAAAACCGGTGAGGAACATTCCAACAACAATTATAAGGTCAACTTCTTTATTCTTTACACGTTTGGCAAGGTCACGATAATAATTCTGAAATTCAGTACTATCAACACCATAACTAGTTTTAAACATCACATTATAGTCATTAATAGCTTTAGTCAAAAACTCTTTGGCACTACTATCCATTGCAGTAGGTTCAAAGTTCTCGTCAACTATTTCACCTATTGCACTCTGCTCTTCATTTGGTGCAAAGGAGTAGATTGTTGCAATTTTTAACGGCTTTTCGTTCTCTTTTTGCAAATTGTTTAATTCCTCATAATAACATTTGGCTGCATCAATACTGCTCACTGCAAACATGGCATTAAAGCCCTTGTTGCTTCCTTGGTTTCTGTGGGTCTTAATCCTGAAGTTCTGTAAGATGTATTGAGATATCTCATTAATGCGAGCAGGATGAAGCAATGCAGCTCTGTTTTCGTCAGCAGTCAGTTTCTTTTCATCGAGTTCTTTTTCAAAATCTCTAAAATGGGGTCTCACATCATTGTAATCCACTTTGAATTTCAAGACTTTTTCATCCCTAATAGCATCAGTGATAACATAAGAGTGCAATTGACTACCGAATACATTTGCTGTTGTATCCGCACCTAATGCATTTTCCGGAAATATAGGAGTTCCGGTAAATCCGAATTGAAAGTACTTTTTAAACTTCTTTTTCAGGTTCTTCTGAGCCTCGCCAAATTGTGAACGGTGGCATTCGTCAAAGATAAAAACCACTTGCTTTTGATAAATCGCTAAATCACCCTCAACTTTCATGAGGTTATTCAGTTTCTGAATAGTCGTTACAATAATCTTATTATCATTCTTCTCAATATTTCGCTTTAATCCTGCTGAACTTTCTGACCCGTTTACACTATCGGGAGAAAATCGTTGATATTCCTTCATCGTTTGAAAGTCCAGATCCTTACGGTCAACTACAAAGAATACCTTATCAATGAAATTCAGTTGTGTAGCCAAC
>JAGVVH010000325.1 GCA_019135895.1 Bacteroidota bacterium
ATCCCGGGACAAAGGCGTATTTACGCGAGCTTTCCAAAGACCTGAATGTCTCCACAAACGCCGTCCGCGAAGAGTTAAACCAGCTTACCCAAACAAAACTTCTAACCTCTGAAAAAAACGGAAGAAACGTATATTACGTCGCAAACGACCAGCACCCTCTTTTCCCGGAACTGAAATCCATGGTCAGCAAGGTCATGGGCCTTGATCAGGTTGTCGAAAGCATCCTGACCCGGCTGGGCGATCTGGAAAAGGCCTATATCATCGATGACTATGCCGAAGGCAAAGATACTGGAATCATTGATCTGGTCCTGGTGGGGAATATCGACCAGTATCATCTCAACGATTTGAGCAGAAAAACAGAACAATACATCAAAAGAAAAATCCGCCCCCTGGTTTTGACAAAAGAGGAATTTGCAGCATTTATGCCTGCGCTGGAAAAACGGCCAAACTTCCTGGTGTGGGAGCGGCAATAGGAAAGATTTCAAACGAAACAAACCGTATTCAGCAAATTTAGAGAAAGATGCCCTTTGCTGGAATGAAACTATCGCGACTAATTGACCTAATGAAACCTTATATCAATTTACTTCGATTTCAATCATTCGATACGTCGTCCGAAGTTGGCCGCTCTTACGAACGGTATCGGCTAATTGCTTTGTCCGGCAGTTCAAGCTTTTTTTCAAAAATAATTATTTCACTGACTGGGCTAATATCTGTACCCCTGACGATCAACTACTTGGGTAAAGAACAATTCGGCCTGTGGATGGTGATCAGCTCGCTCGTCATATGGCTCCAACTAACCGATTTTGGCATCGGCAATGGTTTGATCAATGCCCTTGCAGAAGCAAATGGCCGCAACGATAAAGAATCTGCATGCTCCTATTTTACAACAGCCTTTTGCTCTATTACCGTTATTACTTTTATACTGTTTGCACCTGTGGTGATGGCAGCGTTTTTTATTCCGTGGGACAGCGTACTTAATCTAGAAAGCGCTTCCTTACTTCACGATGCAAATCTCTGCTTTATTATTGTTGCTATATTCTTTTTTATTAATATGCCTCTTTCTTTAGCTAATAAAGCTCTCGGTGCTTATCAAAAGGGGTATTTAGCAAACATAACTCAGGTCGCGGCATCCCTCAGCTCCCTGTTATTCTTGATTATCGCAATATCGATGGGATTAACTCTCCCCTGGCTGGTTTCTTTCGTGTCAGCCGGTGCTGTATTTGGTAATGCTTTGTCATGGATTTTTCTTCATCGGGAAATCCCCTGGCTTAAACTGCAGCTGAATAAAAGTTCCCGAGAGGCGCTGCGTAGAGTTGCCCGCTCTAGTGTGCCTCTTTTCCTTTTTCAATTTGGTGCCCTCCTTTTAAATCAAACTGCGAATATCATTTTAGCCCAGTTTGGAGGACTAGGCATGGTGGCTGATTACAATATTCTTGCAAAATTCTATTCGGTTATTTTCTCTATCGGAACAAGTCTCTCCTTTCCTTTTTATCCGGCCATCAGAGAAGCTTTTGAAAGAAAAGAAAAACGCTGGATTTACCATGCAATCAAAAGAGTAACAACAATTCGGTTATCTTCACTCATCGTTCCTACTATACCATTGATATTTATTGGCAACCATTTAATCTTACTTTGGATACGTCAACCATTAAGTGAAAATTTCGGATATGCTGGTTGGTCTTGTTTTCTTCTGTGCATAATTCTAGCTGGTTTAAGTTCAACATTGTCAGAAATATTGATTGTTCTCGATTATATTTATACCCAATTGCATTCGCTTTTTATTAATGCGCTCGTTTTTATTCTTTGCTGTATCCTTTTGGTGCCTCATTTTGGTCTCACAGGTTTTTATGCAAGTTCTATAATCGGTATGGCTTATCCAACATTATGGATTCTTTTTAAAACTAAATCAGTACTAACATCCATTTGATTCTGGATTCTGGATTATGATTAAATAAGAAAGCTATTCATTGTTATATTCGTCATTAGATGTATGACAATTGCAGAGACAATTAAAATTTCTATTAAAACGGCTAATTGGCATTCTGCTTTTTTTGAAGTATCAATCGGCGTGGAATA
>JAGVVH010000420.1 GCA_019135895.1 Bacteroidota bacterium
ATAGATTTTTTACTCCAATTCTTTGTCTCTAAGATATAAATACCTGATTTTGAAATTAAAAGATGGTCAATCTGAATTGAAAAAATCCTATCATTTGTATGTCGGTTGTAAATTGGTGGACTAAATTTCATACTAAAGTCATTGAGTAAGATATAATCATTTGGCAGTTTTTCTATTTCTTTCACTACCAAGTTCTCACCAATGGCTCCTGCAACCAAGGGATATAAATCTTCAATGGTTTTCTTTACATTGTATAAATTTTGAATACCTGGTAGGCTTCGCTCATTAATGATTTGTTCACTGTTGTCATTGATATGCTTTAGTCTATTTTCGTCATTCTCAATGATTCTCCTGATGTTTATAGTAGAATTGGAAATAATTAATGGCATATTGGAATTATAATAAGCCAGTAATTTCTTTTGTTTCTTCAATTTATACCCATAATAAATCTTATGAAGAAAACCTATTTTGATTCTTTCAGTCAGATTCTCAATGTTGATCCTGATAGTGTCCTTTTCAACCTCTATTTCAGTAATTTTCTCATTTTTAATTTCCTCACATTGGTTTATATTTTCTTTTATAGTGAGGTTTAATTCCTTGACTTCATTTAATAAGCGTTCTCTTTGCGCAATAACTATGGCTTCCTTTTCGTGCTGAAAATTGACCAGGAATGCATCTATTTCTTTAATTGAGTTAAATCTCCCGATACCATGAGAATTTAATTCATGTTTTAATTTTTTCAAAGACTCAATTTGACCATGAATTTGTGCCATAAGTAGGGAAGAGATGTATTATTGGTTAAGAAATATTGACTGGGGTAAGTCAACTTGGAATATCAAAGGTGCGATTCATTCTCACCCTTGTTTCTAACGTTCGGCGGTATGTGCATGTTGCCGCAGCATCGCGGTGGCGCGTGTTTTTGCACTCGTGGTGCGATGCAGGGATATGACGTTATTTGTTTATTCTCGCGTTGGCAAAAACGGCGGGAGCCGGGGCGGGCCGTGGCGCCAGCCACAAAACCGCCTCTTTAGTTACTCAATTGTCGCGACACGGAGCGGCAATTGCATATACCGACCTGTTAGGCAACGTAAGTTGTTTTGTGACATCAAGCTCTTTCAAATCCTTACTAGATCCAGAGGTAATCTAGTAATAAAGAGATAGAGTAGGGGATTATTACAAAATAAACTAAGTGTTTGAATACGAACCTTATATTAACCTTAGTGTTATTTTGAACCTTTAGGTCATCTAAGTATTTCAGTAAAATACGATATGTCATTAAAGGAAGTAATACTAATAGAAGATCAAAGAATAGCATTGGGCTAATTAGGTTGCCATAAATTATTAATTCTCCGATTGTTATGAGTATTGTATATAATACAATAACGTATATACTTAAAAATATGAATTTCTTATAAAGCAAATTTTTACGATTCAATAATATTCCAATGTATATTAGTAAAGTACCAAATGAAATTGTCCTTATCAGATGAGTATTTGGTATCATTATGAGCCATAAAACTCCGGGTCTAAATTGATAATTAATGAACCAGTATAGTCCCCAAATTAGATAACATAACCCTATTGTTATCCATGTAATTGTGAGTAATTTATGAAGTTTGTCTCGGTTCATGCTTATGTTGCCTAACGTTCGGCGGTATGTGGCGTTGGCGCAGAGTCGCGGTGGCGCGTGTTTTTGCACTCGCGCGTGTTTTTGCACTCGGGGTGCGATGCAGGGTTAAGCGGTTATTACTTTATTTTCGCGTTGGCAAAAACCGTGACACCAGGAGGGAGTCCCCAGCGGGAGCCGGGGCAGGCCGTGGCGCCAGCCACAAAACCGCCTCTTATTTACCCAAATGTCGCGCCACGGAGCGCCAATGACATATACCGACCTGTTATAGCAAGTGTTTTTTTCGATTACTAGAAAGAATAACTTAGTCCAAGAAGACTTAATGGCCTGGGAATAAATTTCTTGTCTTGAATTATTTGATCTTCGTCATCATTTGTTATGTCTTTTCCAAGAAAGAGCGATGATTCCACATTAATCCATAATCTATTTATTGTCTTGATTTTAAACCCAATACCTGGTTGCACGAAAAGACCTAAACCCGTTATATTGAAAGGTACTGAAGTTCCTTCCAGTGTCCATCCGTTAAAACTGCTCTGAGTTCCTATATATCTATAGAATGAGCATCCTAAGTCAGTAAAAACATATGCTTTTATTGATCTGGTAGTTATCAAACTTCTTTGATATCCGAAGAGTATTTTTGAATCATAAAGATTGCCATCAATACCCATTGAGAAATCATATGAATGTGTTGTGAAAGCATAATCTTTTTGGAAATACTCTATTTTAATCCTTAATGCATTATTGCCATGTTGGAACCTAACAAAAACAGATGGTATCAGATCTACTATATAATCATTCCCATTAACCGGATAAAGGAAACTATTATAGTATATCCAGTCTCTATTTATTCTGGCAAAATCAATGCCTATTTCAAATTCTTTATTTCTTTCAATTGAACTTTGAGAAATACCATTTGGTAATAAGACGCAAATAAAAACTAAATGCAGACTTATGGACTTCAAATATTTCATCGGGATAGTGGTTAGTAAATTTAATGCAACAAGAAGTATACCAGTTTGTTAAAACATTTGCTATAACGTTCGGCGGTATGTGGCGTTGGCGCAGAGTCGCGGTGGCGCGTGTTTTTGCACTCGTGGTGCGATGCAGTGATATGATGTTGTTTTGTTTATTCTCGCGTTGGCAAAAACCGTGACACCAGGAGGGGGGCCCCGGCGGGAGCCGGGGCGGCCTGCACCGCCATTGAAGCTCTTTCATTTTGACCAGAAGATTCTCGCGGTGCAGAAGCCAATGACATATACCGACCTGTTAGGCATAGGCCATAATTGTTTTAATTGATGTAAACTGAAAACTATAATTCATACTCATTTTATCGGAAATGTTTTCGAAATAATGTATACTATAACAAATGCCCCTATCATATATAAATACAGAAGAATTTTCCCCAAAATATTATTGTGTTTACTCTCATTAGAGTATTTTTCTGCAATTGATTCCCGTTTTTTGTAAAGAAGAAAATAATTCAACAACATCACTATTAATGATAGAATTGAAGAATAAATAATTAGCTCATTTTTACTTACATAAAGAAGTTTTAATTTGATAAAATGATTTGTCAAAACCATAAATGCAATTAGATACACACAGTTTATGCAACTTAACCACATCATAGCATATAAGGCAGGTGTGTTGTCTTTAATCTGACCAGTAAAATCTTGCCAAAGCTTAAAATATAAGTACTTCATTGTAATATGCTATTCTCAAATCATAAATTACTAATTGAGGTTATCTTTTAGAGGATTTGCGGCTTATGCCTAACGTTCGGCGGTATGTGGCGTTGGCGCAGAGTCGCGGTGGCGCGTGTTTTTGCACTCGTGGTGCGATGCAGGGATATGATGTTGATTTGTTTATACTCGCGTTGGCAAAAACCGTGACACCAGGAGGGGGTCCCCGGCGGGAGCCGGGGCAGGCCGCACCGCCGACAACTTAACGGCCCTCTTTAGCCAGAAAGTTCTCGCGGTGCGGAAAGCCAATGACATATACCGACCTGTTGTGCACAGTACGTTATTCATAATACTTTGCAAAAAAAATTGAGA
>JAGVVH010000194.1 GCA_019135895.1 Bacteroidota bacterium
CTTTTCCTTTGCCATTGTTGAAATTATTTGTTGTAAAGTTATACAATTTTCTTTTACACAAAAAAATTTATTTTGCAATGATTTTCGTCATGTCCTGATATGATAATTATCATACATGAAATCCAGGCACAAAAAAAAGCCCCCGATTGCTCGGAGGCTGCACTTTCACCCGCTGGATGTCTTCGGATTTATGGATCACTGCGCCTCAGTGGTTGTCTTCTAATTCTTGAATCGCTTCGCGCTCTTGGTTGTCTTCCCGTTTATGAATCACTTATGGTCAATGGTTGTCTTCTTTACCATGAATCACTTGAGCCACTTGGTTGTCTTCCCGTTTATGGATCACTTATTGAAAATGGTTATCTTAGTCCTAATGAATCACTTATACATTTTGGTTGTCTCGAACTCCCTGAATCACTTATTGCAAATGGTTGTCTTCAATTCAATGAATCATTTATAATCGGTGGTTATCTTTTAATGGATGAATCGCTTTGCGCTTTTGGTTGTCTTGCTGTTTTTGAATCACTTCCATCCGATGGTTGTCTTGTGCTCCGTGAATCACTTATCAAACTTGGTTATCTTAAAGTTTTTGAATCACTTGTTGAACATGGTTATCTTAGTCCTAATGAATCACTTATTACACTTGGTTATCTTGAAGTCCCTGAATCACTTGTTGAACATGGTTATCTTAATTTCAACGAATCACTTATAGCAATTGGTTGTCTCCCGCTTCATGGATCACTTTACTATTTTGGGTATCTTGAATGCCATAGATCACTTCGACTTCATGGTTATCTTGAAGTTCTTGAATCACTTACAATACATGGTTATCTTAAATTCAATGAATCTTATCCTCAATAAATCCATCCTCTTTCTTCCGGTCTGATAATTCCGGTATGACCAAGATATTCCTCAACATAAAGCGGGCGTGTCGGCAATCCTTCAATGGTTCTCCAGACGAACCAGAAGTCAGCAAGAAGATGTTTTATCAGCTTACGGATGGCCGCCCCGTGACGATGGCAGGGTTTTGTATCCTTCCACATACACTCAATGAGTTTACCCTGAGTGTTGCGGCTTTTAACCATGCGTTCACTTGCCTCAAGTTTTCTCTTTTCGGCATCATAAACATCACGGTAGATTGACCTGGTTTTAATCATTGAATCTGCCGTAGTGTAAAGGACTGTGCGGAGCGTTTTATTACCTCCACCGGCTTCGCCTTTCGTGTAGCGTTCATGTGACGGCTTGTCAAGTCCGGTATAAGACCACATAGCAGAAGCACACTCAGCTTTACGAATATCAATATAAGTCAGAAGATAGGCGACCGTAATCGGGCCTAATCCACGGATAGCAAGGGCAGAATGAACAATAGGCATATCCAATGACTTCATATACTTCTCAATCCTCCGGTCCGTCTTACCTAACTGCGATTGAGCTTCTTTTATCTGAGACTTAATCCAGTCCTGAGTGATAGTGTCAAGTTTATCTGTCCTGCGTTTTGATGCAAGCAGGCGGTTATTCAGCGAGTTCACAAACTTACGGATATGTTCTCGTCCGTCAATCATGATCTTCAGTTCTTCAAGTTCTGGAGTACGCTCACGGAAGTTGCCGTGACGCATCATGTGAGTTACCGGATGAAGTACCCTTGTGTTTTCAAGGGTATAAGTACCTCCTCTTGCTTTTGGATGAATCCTGTCGGTATCCATCAAACACACATCTGTTTCAAGGCACTCGCCCGTTAAGATGTCTTTGCCGTTCTGTCTTGCGGCGATGGTTTTCTTTAACGTTACTTTGTTCATCGTACATTTATATTTCAAAGGGACCAGCTGTACGAGAACTGACCCCTTTAGGTTATAACCTTAGTATCTTTTTGCATCTCTCGTACAAACGCACTTCAAAGATAAACCGATATTTTTAATATCAAACTATTTTTCAATATTTTTTTTCAGGTCAGGCCGCATTTCGTATGCGAGTTCTTCTAAAATCCACCCCAAATGATGCCTACAATTAAAACCACCCCGATGAATTAAAGGCTGATAACCCTCAAATTGTGCAATATACGACGGAACGGCGTTCTTGT
>JAGVVH010000496.1 GCA_019135895.1 Bacteroidota bacterium
TCTCGTTTATTTTATAAATAATATAGGTAGCAACCAGTTCCAAAATGAAAAACCTCCCCAAAATGAACGTGTTCACTTCACGGAGGCTAACTTTTTCAAACCTCATAGGGTCTGTGTATGATTGCCGATCTGACAATCACCCAGGCATAATTGTCGCTAAATTAACTGTCCTTTATTTTTTTTTCGTTCATCTGCGGCATCATTTCATCTTGGTAAAACCAACCTTTTTCCAAATCCTGGTTCTTCGGTCTGGTCAGAGCTCGCAGGAAAGGCTCTTTAACTGCCCTCCCGTAGGCGTATTTCCCAAATCTGCCGTATATGTCCGGGATAAAGATCGCCCGCTTCTTTCCCATAACCGCCAAAAGCTTGTCGCCAAATGTTGGCTCAGAAAATATAATGGTCATCGCTCGTTCCCCCAAAATAAAAAAGGTCTCCTTGAGTTTGCTGATTACTCAGGGAGACCAACTTTTTCAGATCTCTTAGGGCCGGTTTGTGTCTATCGGACTGATAGATTCACCGGCAATATTTGATATTAAAATACTACCGATGATGGAGGATGTCAAATGAAGTTTGATTATGTCCGGCTTTTTATTTTTTGAAGAAAAAAGCTAGTGATTGTTGAAATCTGATCTAAAGATTTAAGGGAAAGAAGTTTCCTTTCTCAGTATCGATAGAACTTGCTCAACCGTCTCACAAATATCTTGGTAATCACAAAATCTTATGGAACGGTTATGAGCAATCTCATTTCTAAAATACCGTAACACTTTCAAGTGATTTGCAAGTGATTTGAAAATATGTATTCTACCTGGCCAGTTAAAAAGTACTGTCTCCAAATGACCAAACTGACAGTTTATTGGGTTTTCTCTTACTGCTGCTTCCTCCTGAGGATCTTTGGGTTTAGAATATCTTATAGGCCAGTCTTTGCCATGCTTCATTGTCAGATAGCTGCAGATGGCTAAACGTACATTGTTGAGCATGGGCATCACCAGTTCCAATTGCCCACACCATAGTCTATGACGGATCTCAGCATGTTTTCCCATGACATATAACGCAGGACTGCTGAAAAAAAGTCCTGTGCCAGGATAACTATTCACTATGCCTTCGCCCCACAATTTAAACAGTGCACCAAAAGGGTCCTCCTCTTCGTGAAAGATGTTGAGATTGTTGAGTGACATGTAATCTCCGGCGCCTATGGAAACGAGAAAATCTCTTGTCCATCCTCTTTCATAAGCTGCGTTCATGAGAGACAGCCCAATCTCTTTTTCATCAAGGCTTTTTGCGCTAAATAAATGGGACAGCAGAAACAAATCCCCGGCGCATAAATGAGGAACAATGTATCGCCGCCAGTTTGAGTCGTCCGATACAAAACCATCAATTTCAGCGCAGAGCATACGTGTCTCTAAGAGGGACGGCATACCCCACCAGCAATAAACTCTAAAAAAAATATCGTTATTGGGGACGTCAATACACTTACTTGTAGAGAGAACAATACAAATAGATGGCAAACGATAGCCTCTGTCACGGATAATTTTTCCATTTTCCGCCCATATTTGGGATGCATTGATCCACTGCATAATTGTATCGCTCGCCTGATTTTCAAGTCCCTTAATCCAAACCATGTCTGGGATCGGTTCCCCTAAAATGCATGAATCTGGTAATTGTGAAAGTATTCTTGGAGTCGTAGGATCTTTCCATTGGATATTAACAGCTTTACATAAACAAATTACAGGGCAATCACTATCACTTGCATTATTAAGGTCAATTTCCAGGTAATCAATTCTCCTAAGGTCAAATTCTGCCCTGATTTCGAATTGGAAATCATCCAAGGGAATCGATTTCGGCAAAAGAAATAGACCTGAGATACCATTTCTCAGTTGAGATAAAGCGTTATCCATGAAACGTTCAATGGTGGGTAATCTGAACATGGAATGAAGTATTGAACTCATCATTAAATTCCATGCATTTTTTTGACCATACCATCAAGTTGAACTTTCGTTCCGCTTATTTGGAGAATACGAAAGCGTCGGAAGTATTCGATGACGCGCATAACATCTTCCTGTGTAGGTCTTTTAGCATTTTCAGTCTCAATAAGTTGATAGAGATCTGGCAAATCGCATTCATCAACAGATCCCATCGCGTTGAAGACATTAAAAACTTCTATAGTACCCGGAAGTCCACACAGAGATACTGCTTTCAAGAAAGATCCATAATGCTCCGAGCCTTTTTCAAAAAGCTTTCGTTTAAACTCACGAGCAGCTTCTGAGAGGTTGCTCTCTTGATCATAAAAATTGAATAAATCGTCTAATAAGTAAGTCCAACCGCCCGTTGCATCCATAATTGCCCTACAAACTTCTGGAGCGGAAAGTTTATCCTCTTGGTCAAGTCTGTGGCGAATTCCTTCCACATTCCAAAGTTTTGGAGACAAAACGGCGTCACATTTAGTTTCTAAATCATCACGCTTTTCTGGTGCGAGAAGCATCCAATTTTCAGTTGTTTCCGAATCTAAGATAAAAAGGATTTTGATCATGCGATTGCTAGTTCTGTTCTGTTGACGCGCACAGATGCTCAATGCTTCGGATACAATTTTCTCCAAGAACACGGCACCACCTTTAGGTCTGAATAAAAAAATAATTTGCTCGGCATTACTATGTTTTTTCAGTGTTGCAGTAACAAAATCACTCAGCATTGCCGGTATTCTTATATTGTCGGGAATATCCTGAATGACACCTATACCTTCTTCAATGTATCCTTGAGGGATCAACATAAGGAATGCATCGGCCAAATTGGATAGACCGAGTGCCAAAGAGGCAAAAACCATACTAACCCCTGAACCGCGAATAGTGAGATCGCGTTCTTGAGAGTATGTGAGAGGACTATATTTGCGGCATTCTCTGTCAAGCAAAGTATGATGAGAATCCGGGCGAAATTTTTCCTCCGGCTCTTTATTGCTTAGCTCACTCAAACGAACATCTATGTTTGGTCCCATGAGAGCGACAATATTGGGGCTGCGAAGCCTGAAGCATCCGTCGGAATTTCGAACCAGAATGCCGAGAGCGCACATTTCGTCCAGTTTACTGCTCATGTCATCGACTTCCGTGTGGGCAAACCCTTTAATCCAATAGTTACGGACAAGATCAAGGACATCTTTCGGAGCAAATGATCGGGAATACCCGTCACGGTCGGACTTCTGCTCTTCAATTAATGCCCAAGTAATGGCCTGATAACGGGTATCTAACTGGAGGGTCAGATTTAATCTTTGTCTAATTTCATCCCGGACGGCTTGTTCCTTATAAACTGCCTCTATATCTTCACGCTGAATCTTGGTTGGCCCATATTGCGGCTCCTTCTTGAAAATTCGATCCACAAGCTTCTGGCAGAAGAATTGTATGAGACCGGCGTGGTAGTTGGTGTAGGACAAAATCCTCAAAGCAGTTGCATCATCAATTTCAATCCCCAGAAACTCCATGGGCTCCCACACGAGTTGCGCGGCATCCACTGGTTCAAGCGGACCAACTTTCAACGGGATTCCGAACTGAGCCAGTGGTTGATTGGGAATGCCCTGAAATCGTTGTACATTTTGCAGACCTGCAAACACCACTTTAAATCTTCGATTTGTATTGGACATTAATTCTTTAAGGTCTTGAAGTACAGGAAATGCCTTTGATTCTGAATCGGCATCAAGAAAATTATCAGCTTCATCAAAAAGAAAGAGTATTCTACGATCCTTTTTTTCCGAGATAAATTCCTGAATGTGCTTCTTTAAAATGTCGGGTTTATATGTGTGGATTGTGGGTTTAAGTAGTCCATGGTTTTTCAGTTCGTCTCTAATTCGTTCCCATATTTCGTTTTGATATCTGTTTGCATCGCGAGAATTAGCTGCCCCTATATTTTTTATGTCAGCATAAAGAGCATAACGCTCTAAAGATGGATTATGAAACGTCCTCTGCACATGTCTTAAAAGAGCAGATTTTCCCAGTTGACGACCACCGTATACAAGGCAATTTGAATACTGCTGGAGGCTATCTGCCATTCGGTGCCTTCCATAAAACATTTCAAATGGAACATCTCCTTGTACAAACGGCTTATAAGGGTTTAGGGCAGTAAAAGGCAGGGCACATTTCAGGAAAGGGGACAAGCGTTCCCCTCGTTCTTTCGTCAAATAGACAAGTAATGTTTCATCAAGAACTGCGATGGTAATATTTTGAGACCGGCAGAGTTTCAAAATTTCTCGTCTTTGAGTCTGATTTAGTCGACCGGGATAAAGAACCACCACTCCTTGTCGATCAAGGTTGAGCCTTTGAATGTGTGAGGTAATGGTTTCTGCTATGGGCCGTTCCCAGAGAACAAGGACGTTGAGGGCTCCTTCTATTAAACTACCAAATTCCGATATGGGTCTGGCCAAATTTGCCGCAGTAACCGAGGCTCTGAGGTAGAGCATGTCTGTTGTCTTAGATTTAATTTCAGCATGTATGGTATTACCATTAAAAGGCCTGTAGCCCAAAAATGACAATATTTTTCTAACACTTTTGGCTGATAGATTCTGGTCGCTTTGGCTTTTGCCTAGTTCATAGAATGCTTTGACACCCTCGTAAGCACTGTCGAGACGATCCGCGATAAGCTGGCTATAGTGAATTGATAGGATTGTCTGTTTAGTTTTAATTGCATTCATAACTCCTTCAAGTTTTTTGTTCTGAAGGAGAAAGTTTTCTATCTCAGGCAATTTGGATATAAAATCGACAAGAACCCCGCGTGTGGGTTTTTCTCTTCGTTGGAAGAGAGTCTCATCTATTTCTTTACCCATCTCTATGACTTCAAGTAAGTGAGAAATCGATTCACCCAGAACCCTTATTTCACCATCTTGAATCGCTGCGCGCACAGCTGAGCCAATTGGTTCTAGAACCTCCTTCTTATCGGTAATCATAGATATCTTGTTTTCCAAGTCTGCCCAAACTCTTTTATAATGTGCAAGTCTTGCTTGCCGAGCGTTGGCTAGTTTGTCCAGAATTTCATTTTTGATTACGGTATTGGCAAAATCGATATTCATCTCTTTGTCTGGTTGAAACTGCTCGATTTTACCGAGCATTTCTGAATGTTCATCATCTAAAAGAACACTGTCCACCCATGCTTGCTCTATAGACTCCCTGGCTGAGTCTATATATTCTTTAAGGGCAAGTCTGGAACCTTGTAAATTTTCCCGATAGTCACGCCTTAATTCATTTGATGTATTGTCATCTTCCAGATGAGCAATCGCCTTTTCTACAAATCTGAAGTCTTTGGATTCGATCCACATTTTAACTGAATGAGTTAGTGTACGATTATCTTCGAAAGATTTTTTTAGAGCTTTCGGCAAATCAGTTAGTTCCATTTCTTTTGATAAATAATCTTTTTGAGTGCGCAACTCTGGTAACCAAATCAATCTATCCCTCAAAGTGCTTTGAATTGTCTCTCCGTTTCCGACAATCCAGTTTTCTAAATAACTCAAATAGTTATTACGCTGCGAAGCGCAAACGTCGATTTTTAGAAAATCTGCTAATTGAATTAATGATCTCCCAAGTACTATTGCTGCTGCACGACGTTCAATTGGTTGAAATTCATTACTTATGTCCTCAAGTGCATTGAAAACTTTCGGTAATGAGGATTCCAAATGATCTTTCAGTCGCTTAACTTGTTCAAAAATCCAATTGCCATGTTTTTCAATCAGGTCTTCTCGATCGACTTCATTAACCCATTTCTTGGCAATAGAGCATGCTTCCCTCACATGCTGATGAATCTGTTCTCGGGGACCCGCTCCAATCTGACGACTGTTTCTAAGGTATTTGCATAAACCTTTTTCGATTTGTGCGGCAACAAAGTCTTCGTTTTCCCAGCTTTCCAGGAGTTTCAAAACGCTTTGTTTTTCTTTTCTGACGTCATTGACCACATATGATAGTAGTTCCCGAATGGGACCATCACTGCTCGTAAAAGAACCTAATACCTTGGTTGTCGATTTACGTTCGAGTGTGCGTTTAGGCATTTCGGTAATGAAGATCTGAGCCTCTCTTGAAATTTCATAAAAATTACGTTTGCGAGTTTCTTTGTCTTGAATCCCAATCAAATCCTGTTGTTTTAGTGGGATTCTATTATGAGCAAATTGTAGGATCGTGGTCACGACAGCATGAATTTCATTCAAAGAATCAGGTTCTGATAACCAACTGATCATGCCACTGGAGGGGGATAAAAGAGTTGGTTTAAGGGCAGCGGCCAGACCAAAAACTTTATCTATGTCCTTATTGTTGGGGGTGTTTTTTGTGCTTATATCCAGAAGCTCTAGAGAAAGCATGTCATCATCCCAGTTAAGAAGCCGAGATCCGAGTATTGCTTCAATCAACCACGAAGCGATTGCACTCCCAGTGCCTGATTGCTCTAATGATTTGGAAAGCCAAATAGCCCCAGGTAGATCGTCTGCGATGATCAGGTCGTAAAGGAGGCTTAAGAAGCCAAAATTTGCTTTTTCTGCTTCATCATGGATTATTTTTGCAATTTGCCCCGTCTTTTCATCAGACACTTTGTTTTCAACGGGTATGTAAGGCGAAATTATTTGTGTGTCTCTCACGGGCTTAACAACATCGCAATTTTCGTTCCCTGCTGATGTTACATTAATGGCTAAATTGCTTTCTTGAGATGCGATACTGGTTTCATGAACGTCTTTTGCAATAACCATTTCGGCACTTGGTTTTACTGTGACTTTGTATCTAAGATCCTTAATTTCGTCATCGCTTGCTACGGTTTGCAAAATGCATTCATTTTTATGTTCAAAAGAAGCCTGGTTAGGGCAAGAATTCAACTCTATTTGATTATTTTTAACGAGTTTTTCTTGTGTTATTCTTTCTTCATGGTTTATAGTCGCGTCATCTTTGAATTGTTTGTAATTGATTTGATCGGCTTGATTGCTTTCTGTTGGGTCGCATAGTTTAGGAAAGCTTATTGAAAATGCTTTAAGCTGCTTGTTAATTTCCTCGACTGTTGATTGGAAAGTTGTGATTTTCTCCACATTAAAAAAATTCGTTTGCAAATCCTTATACAAATCAAAACAATGTTGGACTTGTTGTCGGAATGTGGAGAGTTGATTTGAAAAGGCTTCCAATTCGTTATCAGGCAATTTTTTTAATGACCAAGACCGCAGTTCTGAAAGAATGACATCGTCAGGATATTTATTTATCAGTTCTTTTGTGTTTATCAATAATTCTTCAGTTTTCTGTCGCAAATCTTCGGCAGCCCGTTCAGCTTTTTTCTTCTCCAACAGTTCATTCAACTGTTTTATAAAAACCGGTAAAAGGTTCCATTCAGATGAAGCTGTGGGAATTATTTCAATCTGTGCGACTAAGTTTTTCCAAAAGTCGGAGAGACAAGATTCATCATCTGTTTTGTCCACATCAAGATCTCTAACTGTACTTGGATTCTTTATATTATCATTATTGTCGTTGAATTCGTTGTTCTTAATTAAGTCTTCATCGAAGAGAAATAGGTAGTAAAGGCAAAGCAGAAACTTATGTGAAGATTCCAGAGAATGCTTTTTGATAAGATCATTCCAAATGGTTTTCACTTCATCATGTCCCTCATTCAAAGGAATCTTTTTTTTGAGTGACTGAAAACGATCTCTTTCCAATGAAAGGACATAATTCAAGGTATGGTTCATAAAATTTGAGTTGATGTCAACCCAACATTCAAGAATCACTTCTATTGGCAAGGGCGATCGCTTAAGATGCTGAATAAAGGAATTAATTTGTATGTTGATATCAGCGAGTTCAAATGCTCGATACCCCGGAACTTTAACTATTTGATTCAAGGCAGACATCAATAAGTTGGCTTTTTGGTCATGCTTTACCTTTTTACAGTGCTCAAAGACTTCGCTAAGAAAGTCTTTTGTTCGCGTGATATCTTCTAAAAGACCGCACTCATCAATAAAAATTTGTGCTTTTCTCTTTGTCATTCTTATGCTCCAATATCAAAATTTATGTGAATCGTATTTTCACATTATTTTACAATGAGCACCATTACTGATATATTGTGATAATATTGTTTTTTATCATTGCTCAAAATACTTTTTTTACAATGTATATAGTCTGTCTTGCCAAATAACTAATCATAAAAACGTATGTCAGGTCCCGATTTAGAAGCCTCCTTGTCGTTTTCGTGAAATGTCGTATGTCTTGACTCTTTTGTTTTTGTGCTTTTTACGGAATCGGCGGTTACAATAATATTTATTTAAGTTAACCATAAATGATTCTAATATTCAAGCTTTTCATAGAGAAATTATACCAATAGAAGTCGCAAAGTGACGCTCTTGGCGGCCATAAAGGAGCGCCTCAAGCCGGTATTAAACAAAATGACGTCAAAAGTGTAGTTACAGACGACTCACCCCTTCAGCTACAGCTTGTTGAAAAATGAAGGCAAGATCTTTGAGATCATCATAGAGAAGGACCAGTTGACGCTGATCAAAAAAGCACGCCAAGAAAGAGAAGGTCGGTAAGATTTCATCTGGCATGATCGTCAGGGAAATCGGATTGGCCAAAAACAATCTCATTTCCTGGCAGGAATTCCAAGAGATGTATCTTGGAGATTTAGTCATGGTGAAGGTCGGTCATATTTACATGGACTATGAAGAATCCAAGAAAAAGAACCTTCAACTCGATCTCAACGACCTACAACATCCTGAAAGAGAACCAAGAGGTCAGGAAAAAGTATCAGGATTAGTACAGCCATATCCTGATCGACGAGCTTCAGGATACAAACCCTGCACAAATGGGAATCCTGAAACTGCTGATTTTCGGAAGAAACGATGACAGCAGCTTCTGGGTCTGCGGAGACTACTGGCAGAGCATCTATGCCTTTACCGGGGCATCGGTGGAAAATATTTTGAGATTTGGGACGGTGTTCAAGAACTCGAAGCAGTTTATCCTAGACATGAACTATCGCTCCACTCAATCATTCAAATCCTGCTATATTCACCAATCCCAATTCTTCACGGCACTCAGGACAATAATCAGTAATACTCGTCTCACGCGTAGATTCCAAAAATATTTTTACCAGCTCGTTTATTGGGCTGAGAGCATCATCTTCTCTTTCATTAAATTCACGATAACAATTCTTACAAATTTTCATGATGCCCATTTAAAATATTTACTAATATCTTTTTGTTCGTCGTCCATGCGGATAGGGTCTTCTGTTTCCTAGTCCTGTATAGAGGCCTCTTTCCAATCTTATAATGTGCGCCGATTTAATCGGACCCCACTTTCTCATGCGCTCTTCATTTGCTGCTTTTCTCTCCTCTTTAGTTGGAAACTTCCAATATCCTTTAGCAGAAGCCCATAAAGGGAAACCAATTAAAATGACAGCATAAATAATTATCACCAAGGGTACCTTATCTGGAAAAGAAGAGAGACCTAAAGAAATAATAATTCCCCCACCGAATAGTAACAAATAAAATAAGGCACCACATATATTTGTATAGTTTTCTGGTTTTGACTCGGATTGATCTCCATTACTATCACATTCTGTTTTCGATGGTTCCATATTAGTATCAATTACCGACTGCTTTTCAAACTTAACTTTATTATCACGATAATTCTCTAATATCTTATCTGCCCGTTTTTCAAACATTTTATAAATTGAGCTTCCTAATTTCATATATTCTTTAAAGATAACATTATCATCTTCTGGAAGACTATTAAAAGTAGAAATTTGGATTCCTTGTTCTGTGGCTGTTACTGTCACATTATCTTTCTCCACCATTGCAATTTCATTAATACAATCCCTTACGATGTTGTTACACTCAATGTTGCTTTGACCAAGAGCCAGTCTGTCAAGATAACGGTTTATCAAATTTATGTTTCTATCAATTATAACAAACGATGAATCATGTTTAATATCACCCGCCGATTTCTTGACATGATCTCTTCCATCGTGAAATTTACATCTACCAACTCCCTTATGGATGGTTTGATAACCCGCTGGGAGTCTGCATTTTTCACCTTTTGATGTTAATGCGTTGCAGGTCTTTTTCATAACCTTCTTATTTACTCTTTTTAACTTCAACTTATCAGGGATAAACCGCATCCGCTACATATATAAATTATATAGAACCAGAGCCAGCCATTATGGGAAACACATACTTTTTTAAGAAAGGAGAAAATCTTTAACGTCCGAAGAAAAACATAAGTCAAAGCATCCGCAAAATCAACCCATTTTAACCCATCATTTTCAGAAAGGAGAAACATCAATGATCAATCAATGCATCGTGACCGGGAACCTGGGAGACGATCCCAAGGTCTTTT
>JAGVVH010000019.1 GCA_019135895.1 Bacteroidota bacterium
CGGATTTTTTTGGACGAGCAAAAAAATCCGATAATAAAAAAGATTATTTTTGTAATTCCTTTGCAATCAACTGCAGCATGAACTTTTTCTCAACAAAACCAACCGATGACGCCAACTTCCGAACTCTTCTCCCGTCTTGGGAAAAGAGCGAAGAGCAGATTGACCAGCGCCTCACCTCCTTCAACTCCCGCTATACTTTTTCTGCCAAAGAAAAAGATATTGAAACCGGCTACAGCTACTTCGGGGCAAGGTATTATACCTCTGACTTGAGCATCTGGCTCTCTGTTGACCCTATGAGCGACAAATACCCCTCATTGTCTCCGTATAACTATTGTGCCAATAATCCGATTAAGCTAATTGATCCGAATGGGATGGACATTGAATTAACTTTTTATAGGGGTTCCAATGGTGAAAATAGTCAAAATGAATTCACAAAAACGGTTAATGGAGGACTGGGAGGGCAATTTGAGGCCTATTATTCAAAAGGGAAAAATGGTGGGTATTTACTGAATTTAAAAGCTACAGAAGGTGGAGGAGATGTTTCTAAAATGTCTCCGGAATCTAAGGCCTTTTATAATGAACTTAAAGGTATGATTGATGATCATAATACTACGTCTGAGGTTAATGTAAAATGTGGATCATCTAAAGTTGTTATTGGAGATTTTACAAAGAGTACTATTGATATTGGGGACATTAATCAATTTGACAATATGAGAAAGGGTGCTGCAACAAAACAAGGAAAGCTAATCCATGAACTTTCAGAACAATTTGGGAAAGCTAAAGGAATGAGCTATAATAGTGCTCACCAAAAAGGAATTAACGCAGAAAATAGAGTCAATGCTAGTACTAGAGGGAAAGAAAGCTATCAAAGAGGCTATATGAGACAAGAATATATGAAAAATGGAAGTACAACAATATATAATTTTAACACTAGCAACCCTATAATCAGAGTCACTAAAAGTTATTAATTTATATGAAAAAAAACTTGATATTGTTTTGTATAAGTATTGTCTTCATAAGTTGTACAAATCGATGTATAGAAGACATTAGTTTTAAAAATTTTTACTTTAGTAAATTAAACCAAATTGTTGAATATGATAATTATACTCTAACTGATACTACTATTACTACTGAATCTTGGATAAATTTTTACTATAATACAGCGTATCTTTATTTTTTAACAGGACATCAATTTCGTTATGTTGCAACTGAACCACCAGGATATACTTCTGAATTAGATTTAAAAGCAGATATTAAGGATTTAAAAAAGTGGTATAATGAAAATAAATGTGGAATGACAAAAGAAAAAGCAGATAGTATTGTGAATGCAAATCCTGCTTTTCTCAATTTTAAGCCCTAAAAATAATGTGAGAAAATCAAAAGATTTTTTAATACTGATTATGTCCTATTATTAAGTAAGCCATTTTTCTTTTTTCAATACCAATTTCTTAATTATAGCTTAGGTGATAAAGGCGTCGATCAGAGTTTTAACGACATCCTTGTCGTGTTCGGTCATTTGTTCAATGGTTTTAAATTGGTTAAGGAGTTCTTTGTCGGTAAGGGTATTATTGACCAAGTCGTCGGAGGTGCCGTTCATCAGAAAATCGGAAGAAACTCCGAGGGCATTGGCAAGTTTGGCCATAATATCGGCGGAAGGGAAAGCCCCCTTTTCTTCGTAACGTCCTATTTGGGAATAATGCACTCCGATTTTCTCGGCCAGTTCTGTTTGGGAGAGCTTGTTAACAGCACAGACCCTGACGGGCACAGTACCGATTATGAATATGATTTGTTAGGGCAAAAGGTTGCACGGGTTCATCCCGATGCAGGCACGGACACTTGGGAATATGACCGTGCCGGCAATATGATTTCCCACCAAACCCAAAATCTGCAGAACAATAACAACCAATGGATAGAGTATGAATATAATTACAACCAACTTACCCATATTAATTATCCTGAAAATCCGGAAAACAATGTAATTTATGAGTATGGTGCCATGGGCGACCCTGGTAATCGAGCCGGTAAAATTGTGCGGCAGGAAGATGCTTCCGGCTATCAGGAATT
>JAGVVH010000403.1 GCA_019135895.1 Bacteroidota bacterium
CGGCGCGTTGGCGAGTCACTTTGCAGCGAGATGTTCAGCTGGCCCCCCCATATAGATGTGATAAACGCACATAGCTACATCTTCAATTACATGAGCCGCTATTGGCCCTAACGGATTGGCGGTATGTTTTTGTTGCCGATTTCGAAGCACTGACCTGTCAAGTTACACGAAAGTTTATTAGATGCAGAAACGCTGAAATACCCACTATCGCGGCAATAAAATATACCGCCTGTTACAAGCTGGCCGTTCTTGTCTTTGGTCATTCTGTCTTTCATTTTTGCTGCATTGTATTTCTGTCCGTGCGTTGGGGTAGGCAAGCTCTTTTGCAGGTTTTGGTTTTAGCGTTGGCTGGTGCGACCTGCAAATGTGCTTGACTACGAAGCATTGGCTATGTTGTTTTATAATTTTCTACAAATGTTTCAAATAAGCTTTTCATGGCTTCATAGTTTTTTCTTTTCGATAGAGTTGTAATGTCAAAAGTCAATAAATGCTCAATGTCTTTTTGTGAAAGATAATTTCCATGTATCAGGATTTCTCTAATCTGGTCTAAGTCATCGTAGTATTGCCTTTTGTCAGGGTCATTATTTTCTATTAAAAATTTTGCAAAGCATTCTTCAATTATTGGTTTTGAATGATTTTGAATATCATCAACTGCTCTTAAAACATCATCAATCTTTCTGTCGATGATGTTTTTGTCATTGAACAATATTTTGCCATTGCTATGAGACGAATTGTTGCGGTCGTCAACACTTTTCTTGTAAGTACCAATTTTTGAGTTATCGCAACCAAGTAACTTAAAGAACTTAAAAAATGGTGCTTCGTTTGATTTTACAAATGCAAATGGTGTTACAGCGTTCATAAAATCGCTTTCCATTTCGTTGCTCAATCCAACCATTGCTTTTTCAAAATCAATTTTGCGGTTTTCTTTGATTTGCCAAACCTCGAAATAAACAAAACTCATGTAAAGCATGTGGTAAGCAATAAAGGCAAAGGGATATTTTGCATTATTGTAATTACTCTCAAAACTTTCCCAAAGAAAATTTATATAATCCTGCTCGTCTCTGGTTTTATAAGAGTTCGGCAAATATTCCATTATGTCGATTGCATTTGCCATTATTCTTCCCAAAGTTTATTGATTTCGTCTTTTACTTTTTGCTCGTATAGCTGTATCAGCTCTTTGCTGGCATTGACTAATTGTTGCTCTTTTTCGATTTGGGCTACGATAGATTTTTGCTCGGTAAGAGTTGGAACTGGTATTTGCCTTTCATATACTGTTGTCTGCGAAATAGAAGGTTGTCCACCAACTTTTGCATACTTGTTCAATTCTAATTGGGTTAGCATCTGAGCAAGATAATCTTGATTTATTTCCATTAAATATTCTGTCACATATAAACCATTATCAGTCACCCATGCTTTAGGTTTCGTAATAATTACAGAACCGCAGTATGCCCCGACACGACCTATTACAATTATTGGGTTTTCAATAAAATATTCATTATGATAACCATTAATTCCATTGCCACCATAAACAGGAAATTCACCTTCAACCATATTTTGTTGAGTCAATCCCCGCCCACTTGAAAGCTTTATTATTTTCCCCAACTCCACCATTTCCCATTCGGGTTTAATATCAATTTGGGATTTGTAGTTTTCTACTACCTGCTTGGCTCCGGCTATGATTTTCTCGTATTGCTCTATTTTAGTTTCTATTTCTAATTGAACCGTAACCGGTGGTAGCGGAATTTTAAAAGGAGACAATGAAGATCTTGTAATTTGGGGTTGTGCTGCACCAGTAATTACTGAACTCAAATCTGAAACCTTTAATAAATGGAATAGAAATCTCTTATTTATTCTATTATCAATCGGTTTAGCTACCATAATAAATGGAATAGAAATCTCTTATTTATTCTATTATCAATCGGTTTAGCTACCATTGCATTTCCTGTAATCCACGACTTAGGTTCAGAAAAATTAATAGTTCCACATGTAGCCCCTCTACATGTTATTAGTACTTCTGAATCTTCATGATTGTATTTATCGTAATAACCAATTACACCGTTTGCACCAAAAACTTTGTATTCTCCATTTTCTTTGAAATCACTTGCACTAATAGTTTGAGGTTGATAAAGGTCACAAACTTCGCTTAAATCAACTAAGTCGAATTTGGACTGTTTTTTTACAATACTGTCTTTATATCTGTCTCCGCTAAGATTATAATCTCCGTTTTCAGTTATTCTGTTTCTTTCAACTGCTATCGAATTTAAAGGCAAGTGTTCAAAATCAATTAGTGAAAAGTCATTATTACGAATAGCTGTTATGTATTGCTTTATGAAATTTGCAGCATCAGGCAAGTCGCTTGTAGAAAGTTCTTTTCTCTGTGCCCCCAAACTGTAACCATCGTTTTCGATTTTTACGAAAAGGATTTTATCTGTTTTTTTTGCAAGTGTTTTATCTAACAAGAGAATTGAGGTTTTCACACCACTATAAGGTTGAAAAAGGCCCGCTGGTAAACTAACTACTCCATAAAGAAAGTTTTTTTCAACCAATAATTTCCGCAAGGCTTTATAAGCCGTGGCACTTTGAAAAATAATACCTTCTGGAACAATCACGGCTGCACGTCCGGTTGTCGGGTTAATATGTTCCATAATGTAGTCCACAAAAAGCACCTCACTGCGGTTTGCCTGCATAGCAAATTTTTTGTGTGGACGAATACCACCTTTGGGTGTCATAAATGGCGGATTAGCCATTATAATGTCGAATGTATCACCCCAGCGGTCAGTATAAGTTAAAGAATCATATTCATATATTTTGGGAGTTGTAAAGCCATGCAGATACATATTTACCAAACTCAAACGCACCATTTCGGAAGAAATATCGTAACCAACGAAATTGTTGATTAGCTTTTTCCGTTCATCTGGTGTAAGCAAATCGCCTTTGTTCTTTTTAGTATTTTCGTTCAGAATGTGTTTGTATGAAGAAATTAAAAATCCGGCAGTGCCACAAGCAGGGTCGCAAATGCTTTCATCTTTTTTGGGCTGCATAATGGCAACCATAAAATCAATGATATGGCGTGGAGTGCGGAATTGTCCTGCATCACCCTGACTGCCTAAAACTGATAACAGGTATTCAAAAGCATCACCCAGTTTTTCGCTATGGTCGTAATGAAACTCATTGATAACCTTCAGAAACATTTTTAACGTCTCTGGGTCTCTGTAAGGCAGGTATGCGTTTTTAAAAATATCTCTGAAAAGTTGCGGTATATTAGGATTTTGGTTCAGTTTTACTATCGCTTCTCCGTAAAGTGCCAACATTTCATACCCGCCCAATTTGGGGTCAAATATTTTTGTCCAACTGTATTTTTCGTAATCGCCTGTAAAAAAAGTAGCTTCTCCACCAAATTCCATTGCTTCCTTATCCATGTCGTCCATGAATTTATATATCATAGCAATGGTAATTTGCTCAACCTGGCTTTGTGGGTTTGGTAATTTTCCTACCAAAATATCTCTTGCAGTATCAATCCTGCGTTTTGTTTCTTGGTCTAACATTTATGCAACAAATTTATTAAGTGATACATTATCTTTTATGTACTCAGGTATCGCAAAACGCAATTCCGGCGGCAATTTTCTGAACACATCACCATTTGGATTGGTGTTTAATAATGCATATTTTCTATTTTCAATTATGTCTCTGAACTCAGAGTCTGTAATGTAACTTTTGAAATAATCCCTTGCGAACGTGAAATATTCTTCGGGTGGTAAATAACGACTGTCAAACTTTTCAAATTCCTCGTCAAGCAGTTCGTCCTTAGATTTAAAATAAGGAATAAAACCAAAGATTTTTTCAATGATTTCTCGCAATGATAAACGCCTATCAATTTTTATG
>JAGVVH010000240.1 GCA_019135895.1 Bacteroidota bacterium
GATGGTTGTTGCATCTGCCATGTTATACTCCTTAAAAATAATTTTTGGATCGGCAAGACCTAGTTAAAGGTCTTGCCGGATTCATTTTTGTTAGTGGACAATGATGAACACATTAATTCTTTCAATGGCGCGGATAGGCGTCACATCGATAATAACATTTAATTCTGACGCGACATCGTCGAAACTTACCGCAACATTAAAACTCTTAAGAACTGAATATCTTTCAACACTCGATTCTAAGAATTTACTTAAGAAATTAGCAACCCTAAACTGGGCTTGACCAATCCAGTACTGAGTTGCCCTTCTCTGTAGAATGTCCTTTAACAGAGTAGGAATGACTTTCCGAATATATGCAATAAATTTTGCAACATGTAAACGTTTCAGAACTGACAATCTCTTCCATGTAGTAAACTGAGTAAGAATGTATTTGCCCTGAGGTTCAACAATTATACAATTTAATTCAGCATCCATCAAATCGCCACGTTCAGTATGATTTGACTTATAAGCTAACTCAATCGGTTCTGCAATAGCGCCTTTTTCAATACCGGCAACTGGTTCTGCGATGAAATATGCTCCATCACAATATAGATGCCTCTCAAGTGCATGATACACTGGATTCATCCAAATACGTTCACCAGTAAAGGCATCAAAAATCTTCCGATACTGAACATACAAAGCTGACGTCCAATCATTCCACGGAACATCATTTAATCGAGCTGTCAAATCTGCAGAATATGTAGTTACCTTAGCACCAGTATCACCAAGATGAATACAATCCTGCCTATAAGAAGCAAGATAACGACCACCATTCTGAACGGCAGCTGAATAACCACCTGTAATAATGTAATCTGGTTGATACCAAGGATACACACATTCAGGAATCTGTTCAATAGAACCATCAACACTAACCATTGCACCTTGATAAGCTAGTAATACCTGTCCGTCAAGATAATCTCTATCTGCTTCAAGATTATTAGTAGAATTATACATTGGAAGTGTTCGACCAGTATTAACTGTTCCATCTGTTCCATTTTCAAATTGTACACCACCTGCAGCAATACTACCAGTTGAAGAATCAACAGTACTTCCAGAAACGGTCATCAGTAACTGAACCTGTAATCTCCTCTTTGTAGCTTGTGTCTCAGTGGTTGCACCAACCGCAACAAGACCATCGACAGCTGCAGCAGAAATACAGCCAACAAAATTACTATTGTTATTAATTGCATCTTCAATATATAATGAAGTACCAGATGTAAGATCTTTAATTGTTGATCCAAATGCATTACGTCGAGTTAATGAAACAGACCATGGACCTTCCAATAGAGTAGTTGTACCATCATCATTTAGATAGTACACTCCGATATCCATAAATAGATATTTATATAAAACCACTCCATTAGTGTCCGTATACATCTTTTCAAGTTCGACGTTACGAACTCCCATAATTTTAATATTGTTGTAATATGTTCCAGCACCTTTTGCATAAAAATACCAAACTACTGTTGCATCGGCTTCAGGCATTTGGGCCTCAGAGGTTACACTTGCAGTGGAACCAGCAATATATGGTGAACAAGAATACCCGACTTTAGTTCCACTAACTGTCCCAGTATAATTATTATCGAGTGTAAGGGTTAGCGTAGCAAGATTTTTAGCGACAACCTGTCCTGCATCAGCTACAGTATCACCGTCTGCAAAAATCCAGGTTCCAACAGCAACAGCATTAAATGAAGATGCGTTAGATGCTACAACATCCTTACTACCCGGAGTAAATGTAAAAGTAGCATCAGTTGGACCCGGTAAATAAGTAATTTTAGTACTTGAAGTCGATGTTGAAATATTTTTATTTGCCCAATATGCATCATCTGGCATCGCTCGAACAAGCAAAAGATTGCTCGAGTACTGTAAAAATTTATCTGCAAGATAATGCGCTTGAGAAGTTCTTCGATAATTGGGCTGTCCAAATAATTTATAAAATTGTTCTCTTGATGTTAACGTGACAACCCTATTATGTGGTCCACGGTCACAAAGAGTAACAATATATCCAATTCTTCCAGTCTCTAGAGACTCAGCAGCATAAGAAGCATCCTCAATGCTTACATATACAGCTGGTTCACGACGATCTGTTACCGGCATAATTCTTAACTCCTTTAAATAAATTTATTTTAATAATCTTTCAATGCCGATCTATCTGTCTTTATTTAACTCATAAACAAAATTACCACAATCCCAGATTCTATCATAACCATTTAATTGCATATTTTCCCATTCTGTCAATTTTTCATCAAATAGTTCTAACTTATTTTGCAATAAATGTTTCTGAAATTGTAACCTTGACAATCTTTTTCGTGTACCACATTTTACATAATAATATCCTGGTTCAGTTGTCCCCACGAATTTAAATCCACATTTATAATAACCAGTTCCTATCCCATATCTTGCATCTGCATAAGTTATGATGGAATTAAATGGTGTTATGGTATCAATAGCTCTCAATAATTTAGACAAAGAACCTGGAACACTAGTATTGTTTTTATTACAAAATCTATAAATTTCAATATCGTGAGAGGAACTAAATCTTGGAGAGCCTATAGTCATCATCGATACGAATTCATTATTATAATACAACCCTATATGCTCACCATTGATAAATCCTTGAATGTGATTAGTTGTATAGAATTGTTTAGCATCTTCTATTGGAACTGAATAGATTTGACACTTTCTTGCAAAAATTCTGTAATCATTCTTTTTAAATTTATTCAATAACACACTTTTAACTATATTTTGTTTATATAACCATTCATCTTCAAAAATTTGAACTAAATTAATTTGTTTTTGCAAAGATAATAATAATTTGCGCTGATGATAATCTTTATCTTTTCTACCAAATACTTCAGAATGCCAATAAACACCATTTAACTCGATTCCCAATTTGATATCTGGAATGTAGATATCGATCTCATATGGTGGAATTAAAGTTCTATTTCTATTTTCAATAATAGAATATTCTTGACAAAACTGCACAATCTCTTTTTCGACAGAAGATGTCCCAACTACAGGATAGCAGGTTGGACATCTAGGCAAATTACCATTATCAATATCGTCATCAAAAGTGGTATTACATTTTAAACATTTCCAAAGATATTTTTTATTATGTTTGACACCAGAATAATCAGAAATTGAAAACAATGGTAAATATCTTTCTTTTAATCTATTACTCGAGAGCAACTTTTCAAAAAAATGATATTTTTGTGTTTGTGAAATTTTTTGTTGAATTTCTTTGTTCTTCGCTGGATTATCAACTCCATACTTTTTCAAATGAGTCTGGCGAATAACATCTTGAATCACTGGATCTTGTAGAGAACAATCATATCCTGTTTTATTCCGATACGTTTCTGCTCTTTTTTTAATAACTACATGATTGAAACTTGGATTTTCAAAACCTGTTTTGCTCATATATGTGTTTTTTATCTTCTCTTTTACATCAGGATTTTGAAATGGGTGATTGTACCCCGTTTTTTCAAAATATTTTTTCTGTCGAATCGTATTGATTCCAGGAATATAATTAATATGAGAATATCCAAAGTGTTCAAATGTTGTTTCAATTTTCTTATTCTTTATCTCTGGGTCTTGAGAAGGATTTTTGTAACCAGTTTTCTCAAAATAAGTAGTAAAAGCTTTTGTATTAATATATTTTTGATCATCAATTCGGCAACCAATCGAACAATATGTTTGATAACCTTTTGAAAACTGTTTTGTAAATTCAGTTGCTTTACCACATACTTTACATTTTACTGGATTATCCTCATAAAAATTAAATAAAACATGATACAATCTTTCCAGAGGAGCAGCAGTGAGCAGATATGGTGTCAATTGTTTTAAAATATCTTTGCACCGTAAATTATCAATTTTCAAGACTGTGATGCTTCTCACAAATGTTTTTGGATTTTGATCATAATATTCTTCTAATGATGATACTTTGAAATGCTGACACAAATTATTTATAAAATTCAATCTTTGTTTTTCAAGATTTTCAATTTCTAGCATAATTAAATCTTTAAAATAAAATGTACCACTGAATTGTTAACACTGATTCTTTTTCTTTCCATTTTGGCGCAAAACAAATATGCGAAAACAATTTCGCTGTTGAACCTGATACAAAATATAAACCAGCTTCATCAATTTTTGTTGTTGCACCTGGTGCAAGAGAACTTGGTTCGCCATTGGGGATGATACATGTACATTTCATTTTTGTATAATAAGTACAAGATGAACCTCCACCAGAATAGGAACTACTTTCTAAGTATCTTGTTCCACCACTCGCTGTTATTGATTTAACTGCTAATGTTGTTCCACCTGGCTCTGTAAGATATCCCGCAACTCCCAATGATGTTGCAGTAATTAATCCCGTATCACAAATATATGGTCCATTTAGAGTAACCGTTGGCGGCGCACCAGCAACTACTGATCCTCCACTTCCAACTGCAAAATGAGAAATTACATAACTAGTCCAATCACTTCTCACTCCTCCACTATAGGCGTTGCTATTAAAAACTCTTTGAGCAACATATTCTCTACCTTGTGCTGTTACCAAATTTGGACCTTCATCAAAAATCAATCCATTTTTTGTTTGTAAGTAAATTTGTACCCAACCAAGTGGACCTCTCGTTTTATAACCCATCTCATTTGCTAATTTGTCGAAGATCTTATAATCTTCTTTAACTATCACATTATCATTAAGCACGTGAAAATTTCCTCCATAAAGTAATATGGACACATAATTCAAAAAATGTTTGAATTACTAACAAAGCTTAAAATAAGCACAGATCTTCCGGAAACTGTTTTTGTTTTATAATTCAATCCACTTTTGAATCTTTTAAAGAACTTTAGTAACAGTATATGATTCGACACATATAACATCTGATACTAGATCTTTATTTAATTCCATTAAGTAATCAGTAGATGTTTGTAAAATACTTGTAATTGTAGTTCTGTAATCCATTGCCGCTTCATCATATAAATCAACTGATTCATCATCAGTTGTTGGAATTTCAACATTAGCTTGAGAAAAAATACTAATAATTGGCATCGAAATTTCTGGTGAGAAAATAATCTCATTAGAATCATCATCAGAAATATTCTCAACACTACTTATCGGATAGATGAGATCTAATATGTTAGAATCAGAAATATTAGAAGCTTCATCTTCATCCGGAAGGGATGCAAAAACATTAAATGTAAAATTATTTAATAAATTAACATTTGATTCGGCATTGAAAACATAATTGAACAAACATTCATCAGAGAATGTTAGTAAACTTGCATACATAATTTGATATAGAAAATTTGTATTTGATTCATCATCAATAAATACTTGATTAAATTTATCTTGACATCTTATACCAGTGTTAGCGATACTATACAAATCAACATGATATGGTTTTAAATTATACAATATTGTATATGATGTAGTATTTTCGGGATTAATTAAGACCTGTGGTAGATATCTTAAAAAATAATCCACATATTGAGAAAAATAAATATCTCCAGAGTATGTTGATGCATATAGTAATAATGATGAATAAATTTCAGTTAGAATTAGATTGATCTCTGCTTGTTTACCAATTGATGTGTTTGTAATCCTATCATCTACATATGTAATTAATGCTGAATTTAAAATAAGTAACTCATTATACATATCAGTGTCAGTTTTTGCCGAACCTTCTGAAAATGTATAAAAAGAATCTGCTATATCTTTATAAAATTCATCTCTAAGTGTCCCACAATTATCATAATCTCTTGTTGCAGTCGATACAATTTCAATACTATTATATCGGTCAATTATTTTATCAAGCTCACTTATAGTCGTCGGTGTACTTCCAATAAAGGCAGGAAATGTAACATCACCATATATGAATCTTAACATTGGTTGTGCGGCAAAAGCTGTCCAAGGTATTCCATAATATCTTGTTAAAAGATAATACCAAAGATAATAAATGGTTTTTAACTGAACTGTTTTTGCATCATCTTTAAAATAAATGTCAATATAATCTTCTTTATATTCATGTAGAAATATAGCAACAATTATATCATATAGTATTGAAACATCAGTCATTAAATCATTATCTAATAACATTAGATTTGATTTTATCGGCAAGATCAGTTGTTCATTACTATAAAGTTCGGTTAATTGACTTTCACTTAATAGAAGAGTTGGAACCGCATTATAAAGGGTAGCATATGGTATATCATTAACATTTAATGACATATCATCATTTAAATATACTTTTACTGGTTTAAATACCCAATCACCACTTGAATTTCTATCAATAAATAATTCATAAATACTTACTCTATCATTGAATGTTTCTGCTACTTTTTGAAAAAATGATATTGTTCCTTTATATCTTTCAAAATCTGCCAGAGTTTTGAGAAAAATTAATTTATCAGCTAAAGAAATATTATCTATAATTGTTTGTGGAACTCCTATAGCTATCAATAACTGATTATAAATCTCTGGGGTTTCAAAATTAGCATCTTCGTAAATTTGCTTCAATTCATTTGGTATAACAGTGTATACTTGACCATAATAATATTCAGAAAGTGTATTTATTAATGTATTATAAACCTTCTCTTCACGATAGGGAGCATATGGTTTAATATATGAATCAAAGAAATTTCGAATATCATCTAATGATAATGGAGAAAGACCTACATATTCGCTATCTACATTCGGATCTGTCGCCACATGAAAATCTCCTCAATGTTTATAGACTTGGCCAATTAAACGCTTCTTTAAGCAGCTGATATGATAATAAAAACATTTCATCTGCTACATTTTCTGATGTTTTATGAGTAATCGACCAAGTATAAGATTCAATACTTTTAGTTGCAAGATTTAAAACCTTGTAATCATAATTTCCAATGGTATATGGTAATGAATTTACATTATCATAGATTTGTGTAAAATTCATTTGATCAAGATATCCATACGGAAGTTGAAATTTTTCAAGAATTCTTTTGTATTTATTAGCAAATTGTTTCTTAAAGAAAATCATAATTTCATTTACTTCTACCGGCGCGAGCTGATTGATTTGATATAAATCATAATATGGGTCGTAATACTTTGCAAGACTATTTAGAATTGTTTCTAATTTATTTAACTTATCAACAAATGCTTGATAGTCCAAATATGATATATATTTTTCATCAGTCATGTCATACACATAATGATTTAGTAGTTCAAGCTCTTGTATCTGAGCCTGATGTATCGGCGCATATTCCAGTTCCAGTTCGAACCATCTTACATTAGGATCGGAATGTACAGCATTTACAGCCGTCCGTAATCCAGTTACACGGAAGATCTCGCCGCTTTGAACTGGTCCATAGAACATTATTAAATCATGAATTCTTGGAGATTCTATTGTATAAACGACAACAGATGACGTTGCATCCATTGACTGACCACGTAAATCTTGAACGCTCGCAGCAGCATTAACAACCGGTGCCAAATAATAAGTGGGAGTAAAATCATACACATTAAATTTTAATGATGACACATGGTATAGATCATATGTAGCTTCTAATTTATCATCATATATCGATGCGCCAATATCGATATTATAATATCGTACAAATGAACTTGGTCGCTTTGTATTCATATAAAAATTAATTAGTCTTAAATATTCATTATGATATGATTGAACTATTTGTGGATCATACAAAGCATTAAGCATCGTTGTACTCCAACTATACTTCTACTTTTATATAGAAATATTATTTTTAATATTTTAAAATTCTATTTTACTAAAGGAGGATCAACAGTATTTATGTTAAACAAACCTAGAAGTCAAGGAAACATTACTCAAGCGGTTATTTCAGTTGACCAGAATTTCATTCTGGCCAAAAGTATCAACAACTTTACAGACGTGATCAGTCCGTTTAAAAAGACCAAGGATCGTTTTTCATCCAAATTCACACTGCCGATAAATCAACTTCATCGAATAAGTACCTTGTATGAATCTCTTTCAAGTATTTCCCAGTATACTGTTGTAGATAACACTATCAGATTTGATTGTGTTAGCAATCTTCCCGCAGATATGTTCGGAAATGCTACAGACGGATATATTCATTTCTCAGCAGTAAAGCAAACAAAGAAAGATAAAGATAAAGTAGAAATCGAAGTTGATCCTAAATTAGTTTTTCAGAATGTAGAAGGGGAAATGCATATGTTTATAAGGAATCATAAAATCAAATTTAAAAGTGATTTTCTTAAAGCATTCCCAATTATATTAAGACCTGGCATGATGTTTTCTACAGTAAATAAATCCATCAGCCAATTGTTCATATCTGTTCTTAATCCAGCAGAAAGATATGTTGGTGAATGTTCAAAATATGAAATCGTGAATGTCATTCAGTATCTGTTACCACTTTGGCCAATCTTTGATATCAGTATTGGTAGTTCTATACAAATTAAGTTTCGAGAGGATTTTATCCAAGATTTTTACAAAGATGAACATCATCCAATATTGTTATATATTAGTTATTCTCTCGATAAACCAGAAGAGATTAGCATGGCAAAATTCGGTCAGAGCGTAAATATAAATAATGGGCAATAATATAAAACACCTTCTCTAAAAATTAATTTAGAGAAGGTGTTTTTAACCAGTAAACTCGAGATTTATTTTTTTTCTTTGATCGTTATTAATCTTTAACATTATAACTGCATTATATTCAGTATTAGATCCTGTTGAAGTTGGTATAACCTCTGCACTTTCAACTTCCACATCAGCACCTGTTTCAGCAGCTACCACATTAACGATATTATTAATTTCAGATGTTATCAGAGTTTTCCGTAAATTTAGATCTTTTGTTTGAACTTGATATTTTAATCTACAACCAAATTCTGGATCAAACGGATACGACTCTGGAAGAATAACCAAATAATTTTTGAGATATTCAACTACTAAATCACTTAAATTATCAATTGATGTGAAATCACTATATTTTGAAATTTCTGGTTTAAGATCATACGAAACATTGTATGATACAGAAAGTTCTTTTTCAAAATAATTTCTAATAATATATTGAACCACTATTGGCAGTTCTTCAAATACGTGTATATTCTTATATGATCTTAACGATATTGGTATTTGACGCTGTATCGAAATTGGGAGTTTTGTAAAATCTACTTCCATTGTCATTACCTTCTTCTAGCGGTGGAAGATTTTTTCGGGGACTTAGTATTCATCTGTTGCATTTTCTGATCATATACTTTTTTCTCTCTCTTCTTTTCATCAATTTGTTTAAGTATAATGTCATTATACAAAGGATAAGGAAGTGAGAGAATAGATATTGGATCTCCACCGTTTTCAAATAATGTTTGATACAATATAAATGTATCAACAAAATATTTATAATTCTTCGCTGCCCTCCCTTCCACCAAATAAGCTTCGACGAAAAAACTCGATTTCAAGATCAAGTTGGAATTTCATCGAATTTCCGCAGCTTGGGCAGGTTACATTCGTATAAAACTTTGGATAATACTTATCAAATTTATCTCTATATTGTTTAAAGAAGCTTTCAGAAACAATGTGAGGAATATACTCAGCGAAAGCCATTAACATCTCCTGCATATTTTCCGTTTTCGGAATTTCCTCAGTTGTTGTCAATCCCTTACGCTTAATTGCTACCGATTTTGAAAGTAGCGTCATCTGCTCACGCCGAGTAAACAAAGAACCAGTCTGAGTAAGATTATTCTGTAAAGCATCAATTGAAATGTTACTTAATAATTTATTATTATCTCTAATGGATGGTAATCGTGTTTCAAACACATAAATAAAATCATCATAAGGTACTTCAATATCATAGACAAAATTATAAAATGGTTTATCTTCTTCCCAAATTGTAAAAGTATCTTCCTGAATCAAATTTTCTAATAAAATTTCTTGTTTAAATTCAGTCTTACAGTTTTCCTTATCACATTTAAAATTTCTCTGACCCAATGTTTCGTAGGTCGATTTATACAATGCCCATATTAGGCAAATCTTATCAATATTAGAGGTCGTCCCACAAAATTTTTCGAAGTTTTCTTTCTTTGGGGTTTCACCCTCGGCAAGAACTACTTCAGTGTGCTCATAGAGAAGTTTGGACATATCTCTATCATAATTAACTGGGGACGTTAAAGACGATCTGAGTGATAAGTCATCACCCACCCGTAAAGGGGATACAATCGCCTGCATTTGTGCAATTGGAAGTGGAACTTCCTGTTTCTTAATTCCAGCTACTGCCGCTTCCAGCTACTGCCGCTGCTTCTTTTAAAAATGAACTTAGCATTATGCCTCCTTATTATGATATCTACCTATCTGTAGTCTATCTATCTTAAACTTTATTTAAACTTGCGTTGTAATACATATATTTGATTACTTGATTCAAACTTTTATCGGTTCTTATACCAGAAATAATATCACGTATAAGTTTTGTATCGACATGTTCATCTGAAAAATATACTCTACGAGTTATTCCCGGAGTAGTATTTGAAACTAATCTGAGAATTGTTTGATTTATATTCATATAAGAATCAAGTTGAAATAAATGTTTTTCAATTTCCTTTGGTGCACTTCCTTTAACATTAATTATAAGAACTGCCGCCATTTTTTATTTGTTAAAGATCTTGCCGATCCATTTTAATTTTTTAACGATTATGCAAAGTCAACCATGCCAGCAACATTGATGACCCCAAGACCATCGGTCCGAGGAATTTCAATCAATGTACGAGCCTTCACGAAGTTACGGGTGTTGCCATCAGTTACTTCGGTCACAATGTAGATAGGTTGATAAATCAAATCTACGATTGTGGTTTTCTCAAGAGCATCGTTTGGAGCTTTAGTGGAAAGGTAAATCTTACCTTCACTAATAGCATTGGACTCAAGAACCTTCATCTTCAGGAACTGTGC
>JAGVVH010000035.1 GCA_019135895.1 Bacteroidota bacterium
CAGGAAAAATTCCATGCCTTTACTGTCCAGCGTTCTGTTGCTGAAAACCCAGTTAACACTTAATGCATAATTTGTAATAAGGCCAAGAATGAACGCTATGCCGGCTGAGATAAGGTAAAATAAATTCAGATACTCTGTCAGTATAAATAATGTACCAAAGTCAACAATAAATGCTAGCCCTCCAACAAAAGTGTATCTAAATAGCTGTACTACTGTACTTTCAGTTTTCTCCGTGAACAATGCCTTGCGAACCTTTACAAAATCTATCATTAATAATAAGATTTAGTTAGTGATGCTAATTTGAACGTAATTCATTGATGTTTATTGGGGGATACAAGTCATTTTGGTCAAAATACTCTTTTTGGTAAGCATGATACAACTACCCACTAGTTTCTAAAACTGTCTTCGTAAACTAAGAGTCTTTCATATACTTATTAAGGCAAAATTACGTTCAACTATTAATTCTAATTAAAAAGATATTATGACAGGTTACAGGAAACTACCGGGATTATTCCTTTTTGCATCTATTTTAACGGGTACGCTGCTCATGAGCGGATGTGTGGAAGACCCCACTCTGCCGGTCCTAACCACGGATGAGGCAATCGAAATCACAACCATTTCAGCCACTGTTGGTGGCAATGTCACTGAAGACGGTGGCGCAGAGGTTACGGCACGTGGTGTGTGCTGGGGTACCGCGGCCATGCCTGCCCTTGAAGATAATTTCAAAGCATCTGGCACCGGATCGGGAGAATTTTCCTGCATCATTGACGGCCTGGATCCGAATACAGAATATTATGCCAGGGCATACGCCGAAAACAGTGTGGGTGTTGCTTATGGCAATGAGGTGATTTTCACCACGGGAATTGCACCGCCATCAGTGACTACAGGACAGGTGACGGGTGTGACAGACAACAGTGCAATATGCAGCGGCACTGTAACCTACAACGGAGGCGCTCCCAACACTGAGAAGGGTATATGCTGGAGCAACTCACCCGATCCTGATCTGGATGATTCTCACGTTTCTGTAACAACGGGATCAGACACCTACTCCGGTACATTGACCGGCCTTTCATCCGGGACGAGGTATTATGCACGGGCTTATGTAAAGAACGAAGGTGGAACAGCCTACTGAGAGCAGGTTGTCTTTGTTACGAAGGTAGCTGACATAGAGGGCAATCTATATAGTACCGTTTACATAGGTGAACAGGTTTGGATGGCAGAGAACCTTAGAACAACTACATTCACTAATAACGCACCCATACCCAATGTTACAGATAATACTGAATGGTCAAATCTTAATGGACCAGCTTATTGTTGGTACAATAATGATATATCATACAAACCAACCTTTGGGGCTTTGTACAGTTGGTTTACCATCGAATCAGGTGCTTTATGCCCGTCAGGATGGCATGTGCCTTCAGACGCCGAATTCAACGCATTAGAGATGTTCCTTGGAATGAATCCTGATTCTGTCAATGTATGGGGATGGAGAGGGACGGATCAAGGCTCGCAGTTAAAAAGTACAACAAGCTGGGATGATGGGGGCAATGGAACCAATACATCGGGATTTTCAGGCCTGGCAGGTGGGTACAGGATTGGATTATCGGGCAATTTCTATGCTGTTGGTATATTAACATATTGGTGGACAGCTACTGATGATAGTGTTAACGACAAACCAGAAGTTGCCTGGTATAGACGTCTCGACGGCGAATACAATGATATTTACAAGGCTACAACCTATAAAAGGGGGGGGAAATATATCCGGTGTGTAAAGAATTAGTGGTCTGATTTTATTGGTTTAATAAGCAACAAAAAGTCAAATTTCCAGTATAAATAAACGAAACTCAATGAGTATGTCTAACAATAATTTGATATCATGAAAAAAGGATTTAATTACTTCATGTTGATTTTTCTGATTTCTGCAATTTTTATGGCAAGTGGATGCAAAAAAGCCACTGTTCCCGAAGTATCAACTGTTGCAGCAACAGAAATCACTATTAATTCGGCAGTATCAGGCGGCACAATTATCTCAGATGGTGGTGAAGACATCACAGAAAAGGGAGTATGTTGGAGTACGGCTGTGAGTCCAACCATAGCTGATTCAAGAACAAATGATGGTACGGGGACTGATGATTTTGTCAGTAACATAGTTGGCCTTGCAGAAGGAACTACCTATTATGTGCGTGCCTATGCAACCAACGATGTCGGCACTGCTTACGGAAATGAAATAACCTTTACAACAGGTCAGGTAGGTGGTGCAGTCCTTACAACAACAGAGGTTACGAATGTCACCTCAAGCACAGCAGTTTCCGGTGGTAATATTACAGATGACGGAGGGGGTACTATAACCGCCAGGGGAATATGCTGGGGTCCATCTGCAAACCCGACTATTGAAGTGAACAATAAGACTACCAATGGTACAGGACCAGGCAGCTTTAGCAGCAACCTGACCGGATTAACTGACGGTACGATATATTACTATCGTGCCTATGCCACCAACAGCTCAGGTACAACCTATGGTCAGGAATATCAATTCATCACACCGGTAACCGACATAGAAGGAAATCTGTACAAAACTGTTAAAATTGGCAACCAGGTTTGGATGGCAGAAAATTTGAAAACAACAAAATACAATGATGATACCTCAATACCCGAAGTGACAGACTATACAACATGGGGTACACTGACAACCGGTGCATATTGCTGGTACGAAAATGATGGAGACTATAATAAATCCATATACGGTGGTTTGTATAACTGGTTTGCTGCAGAAACCGGTAAACTATGTCCGACAGGATGGCATGTCCCGACTGATCCTGAATTCAATACCCTTGAACTCACACTCGGCCTACATGCCGATTCAGTAAATATATGGGGTTGGCGAGGTACAGATCACGGGAAACAGATGAAGAATACAACCGGATGGAATGAAGGGGAGAATGGTACCAATACAAGTGGTTTCTCTGCCCTCCCAGGTGGATACAGGCACAATACGTCGGGATCCTTTAATGGTCGTTCCACTCTTGGTTATTGGTGGACCTCAAGTGACGATGCTGCCAATGGTAAACCTGAAGTCGGCTGGTATAGACGTTTGGACGGCATCTATAATGATGTCTACAAAGCTTCTACTTTAAAAACAGCAGGCAAGTCTATTCGTTGTATTAAAAACGATTGAGTGAACCATCTATAAGAAAAAGAGGCTACTTCTTCATTATGGAGGTAGCCTCTTCATTTATCTTCATATGGTAATCCTAACTCAGATTGCCTGGTTCTCAACATCTAGTCAATTCTATCCATTATCTCTCACTACGTATATAAAGAAATATAAATGAACAAATACCAAAGTGACAAGCTTAGGGCAATTTCATTCTTTTTGATCCTGCTTGTAATAATGGTGCATTCAACAAATCTTTCTGTCAGAATGGATGCGGATTTTACTGCAATTAACAAGGGATTAAATTCATTCTTGCAAAACTTCATAAGTGATGGTATAGCCAAGATTGCATCTCCTCTGTTTTTCGCCATATCAGGCTATCTGTTTTTTCTTAACATCAAGGAAGGAAAACCAGTGGAGTTTCTGGGAAAGTACAAAAAAAGATTTCGTACGCTTGTTATACCCTACTTATTATGGTCCATCTTTGGACTGGTATTATACTTCGTCCTTCAATCAATTCCTACTTTTAAGCCTTTCTTTACACGAGAATTAATCAGAGATTACTCCTTTTCTCAAGTGTTGACACGTATTTTCCTTCAGCCTATCCCTTATCAACTATGGTTTATAAGAGATTTGACAGTACTTGTATTAATTTCACCTCTGGTCTATTGGCTTTTAAAGAGCTTTAGATACTTAATTGTGCTATTCTTTCTCATCCTGTGGTTTATAAATTTCAACTATGTTGTGTTTGATAACAGGTCAATACTCTTTTTTACATTTGGTGCATATTTCAGCGTTAATGGCATTGATCCTCATAATTTCAAATTAAACTATCAACATATATATATCACTATCTGCTGGATAGCGCTGGTCTTTTGTAAGACAGCATTAGCCCATATCGGATGTGCAAATAACACCATTATACTAATTCTCCAGCGGGCAAGTATTCTTTTAGGGATTCTGGCTATCTGGTTTCTATATGACAACTTACTTAAAAACATTGATATATCGAGCACAAGGATATACAATTTGTTCCAGTACACATTCTTTATATATGCATTTCATGAACCGATAATAACCATCGTTAAGAAGTCATTATATTTCATCCTTGGGACGACTGAACTGAGCTCATTTCTGATCTATCTTCTTGCTCCAACAATAACACTTTTCTTTTCAATAATTGTTGCTTCATATCTGAAAAATATTTCACCTGCATTATATAAAATAATAACAGGCAAAAGATGATCTTAGATGACCTCGATTAAAAGGAGGCAATTGTTCTGAAAAAGATCAATTTTTAAAATTAAATTTGAAACTGTCGAAATATAGCGTTAGGTTTATTCTGAAAAGATTTAATCTACTCGTTATTACGTTTGGTTATTTGATAATGAAGAATCTGTTATTTTTATTAATACTCCTGCTTCTGACAGGCTGCAGGTCAAACAAAGAATCTATGACAAAGATTATCTTTTTACACCATAGTACCGGCCGATCTGTGTGGATAGGAAATACCAACAGGTATATTTACAGACTGACCATGCAAGGCGATGTCCAGAAATATTTCAAAAATTACAACAAAAAGAATAATACAGATTATTTCATTACTGAAATGCCGTTCCCCAAAAGCAATCCTTACGGTTGGAAGAATTATCCCTACGATTATTATAATATCTGGGTGAAAAATAGCGGAGACGAACCTTTTATGGAAGAACCAACTCTTGAAATTCTTACCAGGGATTATAACGTGATAATATTTAAACATTGTTACCCGGTAAGCAGAATGGTGACTGATATTGGCAAGCCTGATATAAATTCAGAAATTAAAAGCCTGGAAAATTACAAGTTACAGTACACAGCTCTAAAAGAAAAAATGCATGAATTCCCGGAGACCAAATTTATAATTTGGACACCGGCTGTCAACACAATATCAAATATGACAGAAGAAGAAGCCATAAGAACCAAAGAGTTTCATTCATGGTTAATAAAAGAATGGGATGAAATTGGTGATAATATTTTCCTCTGGGATTTTTATGAGTATGAGACAGAGGGAGGACTATATCTGACCGAAAAAAATGCATACAGTCCTGTTAACTCTCATCCCAGCATAGAATTCTCCGGAAAGGTTGCTCCATTATTCGGAAAATTCATAATCGATGTTATCAATAACAAAGTTGACTAGCTTTATATAGGCATTAGGTGAAAATCCATGAATTTTAGTGGCATACGGCAAAGGTTAATCATCAGGTTACTGGAAAAGAGCAGTGACAGGGTTAAGGTCAAATATCTCCGCAAACAGGGAATGAAGATTGGAGAAGATTGTCACCTGAACACTATGTCTTTTTCAACTGAACCTTACCTGATTGAAATTGGCAATCATGTAGCAATCGCTGGTGGAACGGACTTTATAACACATGATGGTGCCATATGGTGTTTCCGTGATGAATGGAAAGATGCAGATGTTTTCGGAAAAATAAAAATTGGCAATAATGTTTTCATTGGCAACAATTGTACCATACTGGCAAATACTTCAATAGGAGATAATTGCATAGTAGGAGCAGGAAGTGTGGTCAGAGGCAACTTTCCGGACAATGTTGTAATTATTGGCAATCCTGCACAGGTTGTGACAAAAACAAGCGTACAAAGGTTTCTATACCTGCAGAGCAAAGGCCTGCTAAGAACAAAGAACCTATCAGATGCCCGGAAAGCCAAACTTATAAAAGATCAACTCAATCCTGATGAGGTGTAATTTTTGGGTAAGTTTATCCCCTGATATGCAGTGAACTATTATCTATTATGCCTGCCTTTTCTTCTGTATCAATCAGCTCGATATTGATACCATATTTGGCTAACAGAAACGCAATATTGTGATTATTAAAAGCTTCTCCAGGTTGAGGTGGTACCAGGGCCAGTAATCCTTTCTCAACCAGTTCAGGCATTTTCTGGCTTACATTACTACATCGGAAACATATATGATGAAAGCCTCCACCCCTGTTTACAAAATTAACCAGAGAGAAATTGTCTTCAAGAGGTTCAATCAGTTTTATTGTCATACTCTCTTCCTTGGCCAAAAAGGTCACCTTAACCTTTTGGAGTGAATTTTGAACAATTTCTGTCATTTGATCGTAACCGAAAATATCACGCCAGTATTCAATACCCTCAGCGAGATTCTTGACTGCAAAACATATATGATCTATTACCATGGCAACTATTCATAAATGGTTAATTCTTACCAGCCTGTTTGATCTTATCTCTCATTACGAGCCATAAAAACCTCGTATTTCCGACAAGGTACCTTTTCCACATCCTCTTTGGCTCCTGTAAGAAACGATAGAACCATTCCAAGCCGGTTTGTTGCATCCATAGAGGTGCTCTCCTCGTTACTCCGGCAATTACATCGAATGTACCTCCTACACCCATTGTGAAATTCACATACTTTAAGATATCCCTGTATTCATGAAGAAAATTCTCCTTATTTGGAGATGTGATTGCCACAAAAAGCAGTTGTGTCCCACTGTTGGCTATCTGTTGTGCAATAAGTGCCTCTTCCTCTTTGCTGTAATAACCATTTCTGTATCCGGCTATGATCTTATCCCCATATTGTTCCTTATATCGGGAAACAACCTCCTTTACCACTTCTTCCTTCGCACCAAAGAAAAAGCATTTATATCCCTTTTCATGAGCCAAACTTACCAGCCTCTGCATCAGGTCTGCACCGGCCACTCTTTCCGGGATTTTTTTCCCCAGGAACCTTGCAGCCCATACAATGCTTTGACCATCCGCATTAATAATATCACATGAAACAACACTCTTGGCCAATTCAGTATCTTTCTGCATCAAAACTACTTTCCCGGCATTGATAACCACATGGTTTATGTGCTGTCCAGTCCGGATTGCATCATCAATAATTGATACAGTCTCTTCCATTGTGATTCCATCTACCGGAATGCCAAGAAAATCAATCTTCATTGCATTAACTGTTTCGTCCAGGTAAAATAGAGATATAATAAAGGTATTCACTTAGTGCGTAGAACATCCATGCCTGAGTCCAGCGCATATAGGGGATTTTATTAGTGTAATACCTGTATTTCTTGTAATAAAAAAAGCCTTCGACAGATTTCATATTGCGAATGGTCCACTCCAGTACACTATCAGCCAAATTGTTGTATTCATGTAACCGGCCAAGTCGTGAGAGAGTAATTATCAACTGAGCCGGAGAATGGAGATCGATTGGATATATTGAAGTGTTGTAATATTTTGACATTCCTTGCTCGGTAAAGAATGAGGTCAGATAGTATCTGAGACCGCGCTCAAGGTTGTCCTGATACTTTTCCTCTTCTGAGTATTTAATGAATTCGGAAATACATTCAAGATTATAACCTGTATGAAAACTATCAATCCATTTATGAAACTCAGCAATGCCGTAACTCCACGATCCGTCAGAATGTTGATGATCAGTGCAAAAGGCTACTGATTTTTCAGCAGTTTTTATAAGATCTTTTTCCTTGGTATAGTGATAAACTCTCGCCAGCAGCCGGCTCCCGAGAAAAGATGCATTATATACCACTGATTTATCCAAAGGGGAATAGGAAAAAGCAAAATTTCCCTTTTCATCGTAGGTTCTATTAAGATCATTTATAATAAAATCACATGAACTACGAGCTGTTTTTAGGAGCTCCTCTTCTTTAAGAATTTCATACGCATCAAGAAGAGAATTGGCTATGAAGCTAGTAGCAACAACCGTGGGTGTATATTTCGGCTGGAAAAAGGCTTTAGCCTGCCAGTCGAAATTATATCCCCAACATGCTCCGGAATAATGTGTGGTTTCAAGCGCGATAGTCTCTTCTATCAGAGATTTTAACAGATCCGGTAATTTTGGATCTCCGGTTAACCTGTATATGTTACAATATCCAGAAATAAAAAGCCCAAGGGCTTTAGGATTGTAATCCTTGCCAACACCTAAAAAGGGGCGAAGGTTTATAGGTGAATTCTTAAAGAACTGAATCCAAAACAACCTTGCCAACCTGTTTGACTTAAGAAAAGAAAATCTCTGGAAAAACCGGCTGTTTAAGCCATCGAATGGATCATAGCCTTTATATCCTTCTTTCTCACACCAGGCTTTTAGCTCATCAAGAACATTTTTTATTTTTTCAGACATCAAGATAAATATTCTGTGGCAATCCCGTGGAAAGACTGTCAAGTATTTTATAGGTAGTTAACGTGGTCAGACAAATCGATCTGAAATTTATCGGACTATCCTTCCCGGTCTTAACAGCATCAAGGAATGCAGTTACTTCTTCTCTGTGTCCCTTCCCTGAGGATTTCAGCTTCCTGGCTTTACCGTCCTTATAAAATACTCCGTCTTTAAAATCGTTTATAATTCCGATACTTCCTGCGCTTGAAACCTCAATTCTTTCTTTTGGCAATGATTTGTCTCCATTTGCATGGTATGTCAGGTTGCCCAGGGAACCATCCTTAAATTTCACCACAACCGCAATATTGTCTTCCGGGGCAATTTTCTCATTGTCTGTACTTATTGATTCAGCAAAAACCTTGACTGGTTCGCTTCCTGTAAAAAACTGCATCAGATCAATAAAATGGCATACCTCTCCAATTATTCTTCCCGCTCCTATGTCAGGCTGCTGAGTCCAGTGTTCTTTTGGAATAAATCCGGCATTTACACGAATATTAACCACCAATGGTTCCCCGGCATTCGCCAATTCATTTTTTATTGTGACACTGACCGGGGCAAAACGGCGATTAAACCCTACCATTAAAGGCTTATCGGACTCTGATTTTGCCTTTATTACCTCTGTTAATTGCTGCTCATTTATTGCCAACGGTTTCTCAACGTACACACTCTTGTTTGCTGCAAGGCTTTTAATAACCAGCTCTGCATGAATGTTATGGGGAGTTGCTATAAAAATAGTATTTATAGCCTCTTTATTTAAAAGATCATAAATATCAGAAGAGCAAAAATTAAACTTGAATTTATCAAGCACGTTCTTCGACGACATTCCATTGGCGGTAACGACACCATCCAATGAAGCTCCCCACTCCTTTACGGCCGGGATCAAGTAACTTTGGGCAAAGCTCCCTGCACCGACAAATCCGATGTTTATATCACCAACAGGTAAATTTCGGACTTGATGCAAGGTTAGTGTCTTTTTATCATTTGGGCTGTATTTTAACAGAATGCCTATAAAATGTTCTTTTGTTACCCCAAGAACCAGATCATAAGCCTTTACCGCATTATCAACATCAAAAATGTGTGTTATCAGTGGTTTTACATCTATTGCTTTCCTGGAAAGAAGCATAAGAAATGCTTCCATATTCCTTTGTTCAGTCCATCTTACGAATGCATAAGGATAATCTATCCCATTCTCCTCATAATTAACATCATACCTCCCTGGACCATAGGAGCATGACATCCTTAGATCGAGTTCCTTTCTATAAAAATGAGGATCGCGGGGAATATCCATTTTGACAGCTCCAACCACTATCACCTTCCCCTTTTTTCTTAAGATTTCAGATGACAATTCTATTGGATCATTTGTAGGAGCCGCGGCAGTTATAATTACTGAATCAAAACCATTGCCTCCTGTAAAATTCTCACATGCAGATATAAGATTCGGGTCGTTACGGTTTAATGTCGAATGCGCTGATAATTGTTTGGCAAGCAGTACCAAAGACTCATTGAGGTCAATGCCAAATACCTCACATCCATTAGCCCTTAGAATCTGACATGTTAACTGGCCAAGTAAGCCTAAACCAATTACACAAATTTTCCCGCCTATTTCAGGAGCTGCCTGACGTACTCCCTGCAGCGCTATTGAGCCCAGTGTAGTAAAGGCAGCTTCTTCAAAGGATACATTATCGGGAATCTTTACAACCAGATTTTGTGGAACGGCAACAATCTCTGCATGAGATGCGTAATCCTGACCAGCACATGCAACCCTGTCTCCTGGTTTAAAAAGGCTATTTCTATCCATCGACGCCATTACAACGCCAGATGTGCTGTAGCCCAGTGCTTTCAATGAATCGAGCTTTGTCTTCACCTTGCTTATCGTAGCTTGCAA
>JAGVVH010000299.1 GCA_019135895.1 Bacteroidota bacterium
CTATCCATAAGTATCACCACCGTCGCCCCTGGCTGAAGTAAACTCACAGCCTTGTCAAGTGATTCAAGATAGTTCTTTTCGGTTGCATCCCACTCAAAGAACTTATGCGTCACAATTCCTGGTATGATGTTCGGCCATGTTTTGAGAAAGTTATTCCCGTCGTTCAAACATCCGCGTAAATCATTCCCTTTGCCGTAGGTATTTTTACAGGTTGTGATGAACCTTGCGTCAGCGGCAGTCATCTCCATTGGTTTGCGTTTAAAGCACATATCATCCCTTGTTAAGTATCATATCCACAACCATAATAATAACCGTAGCACCGCCGAATATCCCCGTGATTATTGCGGTTAGCTTCTGCTTTGCGGACATCTTCAAGGCTCTTTCAGTGTCGGTGACTATGCCGCGATCAAGTAGTTTCCTTACATTCCCAGATAAATCCTCAATTGATTCCTGCAACTCAGGAATTCCTTTCGGCAGTAATCATTGTGTTCAGACATATCGGCAGAGTTTCCATTAAACATTGTTTATTTTATCATAAAGTAATTTTAATCGCATCTTTTTAATCCAACGCACGACCTTTATAACACTGACCAAATTAATCTTTATTGTTATTTTATCAAACAATCCCATGCTTTCTATATATTTCTTCTGAAATCAATAAAGCAAATAACCAAATAAGCGCGCCCGAAAAATCAATGGTCAAATCTCCTGCGCTAAACGGCTCTCCCTGCCATTTATCAAAGAACTCCTTGCCTATCCCTGCGGCGCACGACACAAACACAGCAATCAATCGGGGAATGATTGGTACACTAACTGTATGTAATCTCCTTTACCGAAATATCATCAAGATAATAGTAGTCATTTAATGCACCTGCACTACCATCATAAATACAACATGATGTATATTTGGCAATAAATTCTGCTTCAATGTGCACCCATTCATCCTTTGTTCTTATTATTGTGGGCTCCCCGTATAACTCTGCGCCTGCCTGCCCAAAGAATAAATAATCTAATGTTTGACCGCTTGGTATATAAATCCACATACTAATCCTATATCTTTTGCCTACGGTCATAACGTCTGGACCGTAGTAAAAACTACCAGTAGCATTTTTTGTTATCTTTACTGAATTAGAACCACCATGAGCCTGATCCGCGCTTTGGGCAGCAGTATATCTGCCACCCCTTACCGGAGATGGTACGCCAGCTTCGCAATCTCCTCTTGTCACTAACTCATTACCAACTACCTCGGTGAGTTTTGTTATGTTAACTTTCAGCGCCTCATACACAAGAGATGCTATAATTGTATTACCCGTTTCGTTTATATGCACATCATCACCTGCGTTGTATGCAGCTTTTATATCCCACAAATTTCCCACATCTCCACCTACCCTAAACTCACCAAGACTATCAAGTGAAATCCATATTGCCTTCGGATAAGTAGCCACAAGTGCTTCTAATGATGTATTCCATAAATCCCTTTTCTGCATCTGAGCCTCAGTTCCAGCAGTCCAGGGAGCAATAGACATAACTATTGGAATGATATTATTCTGAGTACAAAGATCAAGCATAGTTGTATAATTAGCCAAGAATGTGGCTTCCGTTATACTACCGCCAGCAATGTCATTAAGCCCTCCATTTATTAAAACATAAGTCGGATAAAGATTACAACAATACTCCTCAAATCTTGTTTTTATGTTTGTTGATGTCTGACTGCCAATGCCCATGTTTTGATAGGAGAAAACAGATGACAACTCCTTTAACTTTGCAAGAATTGTTATTCCTATATCCGTGTAGACATCATTTACATTTTCGATAAAAGAATAATGGTCGGGGTGACCCGCCATAATACTATCACCAATACCCACTATTAAAGGTGCTTGTATGTAACCTCTTATTGCTATAAGATTTGAAGTAGCAGTTTTCGTTGCCCAATCATAATCTGTTGCATCCGGCGTAGCATCATCAACATAATATGTACTTCTTGATGTTGGTGATAATTCAGCGTAAAATATATTTGACGGAGTTCCACCCGAAGAAACAACCCCTATTCCCATGTAATCACCCTCAGCGACTTCTATTGGTGTTGTAAGGGTAATATAATTAGTGCCCAAAATTGCAACTTTTGATAATATATCTTCTTGCCCAATTCTATCATAAGTAACTCCATCTTTTCTCCAAACCTGAAAATACAGATTGCCTATATTAGTTTTGTCGGCTACAAATATCATAATGTTAGTCAATAAACCCGAGTTTCTTATTCTGCCTTCATGCGCACTAATCAGAAAATACCGTGATACTGCTGCGCCGCTTACATTTCCCGATATTGGATAAAACCTTACCTCACTTCCCCCTGCACTCCAGACAACATTAGAATTTTGTAGTGTCGCCCAGTATGAACTCCAATTAATTCCACCACCTTTATTGAACGGTATCGGTATTTTTGAAACTGATATTCCCGGCATAGTCTTAATTTTTGATTGTTAAAATAAACTGTGGCACCCCATCAAGAGTGCCACAGCGTTAATATCCTACCGAGAACGTCCCAGTGGTTCCGGATTTATACACCTTTATGATGTTCAACGGCAACCACTGCCCCAGGTTATTGTCTGTCTGCACCTGGGTGATAGTGAAATCAGACCCGTCGGCAAGCTGAACTTCAATCGCTCCCGTCGTTTCAATGCAGATACGGAAAGTAGGATCGCCGTGATCTGTTGAAAACGTCGGAGTATAGTCACCGGCA
>JAGVVH010000254.1 GCA_019135895.1 Bacteroidota bacterium
GTCAAAATAGTTGGCATTAATATTAACATACCAGTAATTGTGATTAAATTTAAGACCGACAGTACCGGCAACCTGAGGAGTTCCTGAAACATGGTAATTTTTCCAGTAAACAGTCTGTGTCTCGGCAGCATTATTTTCTCCCAAAAGGTCATAGCCGTTTTCTGCAGTGATGACCACCGACGGACGGCTGCTATAACGATAGTCGCCCCAATTACCGGCCAGTATCAGAGAGAACATGCTTCCCAATTTAATTTCCGAACCAAACTCAATACCAATATGTCGCTGATCAATTCCGCTCATGGAATAGTTAACCATAGAGGCATAGTCATCATGATAAAAACTAATCAGTTTGGTCATATCATTAAATTGAGTGAAATATCCCGTAATTCTCATTTTAATAAAAGGATAATTCATAATATAAGAAAAATCAGATGAAAAGATTTTTTCAGTAGTAAGGTTAGCAACAAAAGTATTTCTGATTCTCGGGGCAACAAAAGCATTCAGCACGCTCGGGATACCTGCTTTTATTCCATAGGTAAAAAAGCTCTTAACCTCTGATTTTCCGTATGAATCTTCAGGAAAACGACCATTCTTCATATTTCCGTTACGCCAGAATTCTGTTCCTCCAACATTGGCGCCCACATGAAAATCAATTTTATTGTATGTAAAATCTAACATTCCCCAAAGTAATTGATTATAAATGTAATAATCAAAATCATAACCAAAAATATCGCCTTCTTTCAACTCTTTATCCTGATTGTTTAAATCATTATAAATTACCGATGAATCAGTAGGGAAGTCACCTTCTGAATATTTATCTACATCCAGCCAATAAGTTCCACCCAAAAGATCATTGATAGTTTTATAGTTGTGTTGCTTCATGCCCCTGACATCAACCCCGGCAGATAATTTAATATTATCATTAATATTGGTAACCAAATTTGAAGCTCCCCCGATCTGAACATGACTGTAGATACGATTTTCAATCATATATTGGGCTCTTTTCCCTTGTGCTGCAGCCAGTTGGTTAACATCATACATATAATCCCAATTTATTTGTCTCACAGAAGCATTTGTAAGCCATTGATTTGCAACATAATCCTGAATCAAAGTATCTTCTTGATAACTTGGCAAATAACGATAATAATCCGGACGTGGGTCAGGAACATCATACCAATTGAGAGAAGTAGTACTGTTTTTTCCAAAAGTAGCAGCCAAAGTGCTGTTTATAAAATATTTATTGCTTTTAGGAGTATAATAGTGGGTAAGCATTGCAACCGGTTCATGTATAGTTCTGACTCTTGCATTTCGTTTTTCTCCCTGATACCAGCCCCAATTTGGATTATAATAATTGTTGTCAAGAAGGTCATATACTTCCTGAACAGAGTTCCCTTGCATACCTCTTTGAGTAGGGGTGCCAAAAACAGTCAAATTAAGAGCATGTTCACTATTGAATTTTTTCTCAGCTGTGAGAAAATAGCTAAAAGCATTATATGAGGTTCCTTCAACATAAGATATTGCATCTCCAAAACGTGTTGACAAAGAAGTAGCAATTGACCATCCATTTTTCATAATACCTGTTGAATGAGTAAACATCAGTCGATTGTTATAACTTCTATTGCTAAGGGAATAGGTAACCCTTGTCTGTTTACGATAAGCCGATGCCCTTAAATTGTAATTTGTAGAACCGCCGACTCCCCCAAAAGTAAAGGAAGCAGCGTTAAGACTGTTAACAATTTCCGGATATCTGACAACATGATTCAGCCCTCCCCATTGAGAATAGGTTGCACGACCGGTAATCATACTGTTCATGAGATAGTTGTTAATACAAATATTTTCATATTGATTATCATAACCTCTTTCTTTGAAATAAGCAATACTGAAAGTATAGGAAGTGTTATTGGTAAAAACATCCTGAGAAGAATGCAATAAGCCCGGAACAAAATTAGTGTTTCCAGACTCATCATCTTCCTGTCCCTCACCAATAGTGGTATTAGAAGTATAATCTTCAACTCCGTTCTGAACCTTTACTGAATCTTTTTTATTCTTTTCTTCCTGAGAACTAACTATTCCACAAGATATTAGAAATATAAATAACAAAAATATTCCTTTTTTCATATAATTCTTTTTTGTATAAAATTAGTGAGCAAAAATAGTAAAAAAACCAATGTGAAAACTATTGTTTTTGGGGTATTTATATTAAAAAAATATTGTATTTTTGCAACTTAAAATTAATAAAATGAGAATCTTTTTACCTTTTTTGGTTTTTGGCTTTGCAATAGTAAATTTGAACTTATTTGCACAAAAAAATACTAATATAGCAGTTATTGGATTTTATAATGTTGAAAATCTGTTTGATACAGATGATGACCCGATTACAAACGATTCTCAATTTCTGCCAAATGGTGATTATCAATGGACTCCTGAACGCTACCAAACAAAGTTGGAAAATCTTTCAAAAGTAATTTCTTTAATTGCAAAAGAAAAGGGTGGGGTAGCACTTCTTGGATTGTCTGAAATTGAAAATGAGAAAGTTATGAATGATTTGGTTCAAACGGAAAAGCTGAAACCATTCAATTTTGGGGTTGTTCATCATGATTCTCCTGATAAACGTGGGGTTGACGTGGGTTTAATCTATCAAAAAGACCGATTTAGAGTTCTTGGACAGAAAGCCTATGAATTAAAAACTAATGATACTAATTTCTTTACCCGTGATCAATTACTAATTACAGGAATTATTGATGGGACTGATACGTTGCATATTATTGTAAATCATTGGCCATCAAAAATTGGCGGCGAAAAGTTAAGTATGCCTAAAAGAATTGCCGCTGCTTTGTTATCGCGACATATTGCAGATTCATTGATGGCTGTTAATCCATTGGCTAAGGTTATCATTATGGGAGACTTAAATGATAATCCTAATTCTAAAAGTATTACAGAATATCTTAAAGCTAAACATAAACTTAGTGAATTGATGATTAATGATCTATTTAATCCTATGTGGAAATTATATCGTGATGGAATTGGCTCGTATGCATATCGTGATTCATGGGATATGATTGATAATATTATCATTTCTTACGGTTTGGTCAATCCCCCTGAAGGTACTTATAAATACTCAGGTGTTGATATTTTCAGAGCAGGTTTCTTGTTAACACCTTCGGGTTCTTTTACTGGTTATCCCTATAGAACTTATGCCGGAGGTTCATACATTGGGGGATATAGTGATCATCTTCCTGTTTATATAATAATTCAAAAATAAGCAATATGGATAAAAAAATCGTAATCATCCCAACTTATAATGAAAAAGAAAATATTGAAAATATTATTAGAACTACTTTTTCCATTTTTGACACTGATATCTTAATTATTGATGATAATTCTCCGGATAAAACTGCTGATATCGTTAAAAAAATGATGAATGAATTTCCTGATAAACTTTTTATTCAGGAAAGAAAAGGGAAATTAGGACTTGGAACTGCTTATATTCATGGCTTTAAGTGGGCTTTTGAAAGAAATTATGATTTTATTTTTGAAATGGATGCAGATTTCTCTCATGACCCAAATGATTTAAAACGACTCTATGACGCTTGTATTGTTCAAAATGCTGATTTGGCAATCGGTTCCAGATATTGTGAGGGGGTGAATGTCCTTCATTGGCCAATGGGAAGATTGTTGATGTCTTTTTATGGATCAATGTATGTTAGAGCCATTCTTGGTATTCCTGTTATGGATACTACTGCCGGCTTTAAATGTTATCGGGCATCAGCTTTGAAAACGGTTGATTTTTCTAAAATTCACCATATTGGTTATGGATTTCAAATTGAAATGAAATTCAACATGTATAAGCTAAAATATAAAATTGTTGAAGTATCCATTATTTTTACTGATCGCAGACTTGGAACTTCCAAAATGAGTTCCGGTATCTTCAAAGAAGCTATCTTCGGCGTTATTGGCATTAAAATTCGCAGTTGGTTTAAAAAATGGGAGAGAGTTTAATAGGTCAATTCTTGCACCCATTTTTATCTCTTTATAATCTTTATTTAACATAATATAAATTATAAGAAAAATATATTATGTGATTAAATATAAGATAATTGACATGAAATTTGATTTAAGACAAGTAAAAGGATTGTTTTAGGTATCAAATATCAAATAGATTTTATAGTTGGTAATTTTGTATTTTTGCAAACAAATAACAGAAAATGAAAAAAATAAATTTAATTTTACTATGTATAATTTTTTTGGGAATATTTTCAAATGTTTATTCACAAAATAATCCGGTAAAAATTTATATATATTCTATTGATGAAAATATTTCAAAACCGGCTTTGCGCAAAACTGAAAAAGCAATTAAGGAAGCCAATGAACTAAAATCTGATATTATTTTATTAAAGCTCAATACGTTTGGCGGAGAACTTGAATCTGCCGATAAAATAAGGACTCTCCTTTTGGAATCTAAAATTCCGGTTTTTGTTCGTATTGACAAAAATGCTGCTTCAGCCGGAGCCTTGATTTCTATTGCTTGTGACAGCATATACATGGCTTCGGGGGCATCTATAGGTGCTGCATCTGTTGTGAATCAAACAGGTGAAATTATGCCTGACAAGTATCAATCATATATGCGAGCGTTAATGCGTTCCACTGCAGAAAATAATGGCCGAAATCCTTTGATTGCTGAAGCTATGGTTGATCCTGACACCTATATTGAAGGAATTTCCGATTCAGGTAAAGTTCTTACTTTTACTACTAATGAAGCCATAAAACATGGATATTGTGAAAATGAGGCCAATAGTAATGAGGAAGTTTTTAAAATTGCCGGAATTAAAAGCTATATTGTTAATGAACAGAAACTTACGTGGATTGATAAACTAATTTCATTTCTTATAAATCCTGCAGTTAGCGGCATTTTGATTATGTTTATTATTGGAGGAATTTATTTTGAGTTACAATCACCCGGAATCGGATTTGCGCTTATTGTTGCGATTGTTGCAGCTCTTCTGTTTTTTGCACCTCATTATCTTGAAGGATTGGCTGCTCACTGGGAAATTTTGCTTTTTATTTTGGGTGTAGGTTTATTGATTCTGGAAATTTTTGTAACACCGGGTTTCGGAGTTGCGGGTATTTCGGGGATTGTTCTGGTGGTTGCGGCATTAATTCTCACGATGGTTTTCAATATCGGTTTTAATTTTAAATTATCACCTCCCAATAGTATTGTATATAATTTTCTAATTGTCATTACGGCTTCAATTTTAGGCTTTTTTCTGGCACTTTTTCTTGGAAAAAAATTACTTACTTTAGATACCCGTTATGGTCATTTGTTCCTGAAAACCAGCTTGACAAATGAACAAGGTTTTATTTCACAGGACATGTCTATTGCAAATGTTATAGGAATGGAAGGAATTACACTCACTTTTATGCGACCTGTGGGAAAAATTGAAGTAAATGGTGAAATTTATGATGCTAAATCCGAATTTGGCCTGATTGATAAAAATGAGAAGGTCTTGGTAACCAAATTTGAAAATTCACAGCTATTTGTTCAAAAAATTTAATATTATATATTTAATTCATTTATTGATAATTAATTATCTTTATTTGAAGTAATAATTTAAAAATGATTTGGGCGTTCTGGTTTCGCTACGATTCGCGGACATGGCTTTACGGTGTTTTCGCTACAATCGCTATCGTGAAGTAATATTGTCAAAATTTGGGAATACTCCTCTCTCCTATTTTATTGTAATTTTGTTATTAGCAATAAATTAACTCATAATTAATGCAAAAGAATTGTCAAAAAATACTATACTATTACTTGAATTCTTGGAAGAAGAAAAAAGTGGAATTATTATATTCTCAAATTCAATTTATACCAAATTAGCAAATCCCATAAAAGCTAATGCCAATATCCCGGCCATAATCAATGCAATAGGAACACCTTGCATTCCCTTGGGAACTTCAACCAGTTCCAATTGCTCTCTTAATCCTGCAAAAATTGTAATTGCTAACATAAATCCCAATGCACAGGAAACAGCATACAAAACACTATCTAGAATGCTGTCCGGGAATTGTTGAGTAACTAAGATGGCAACACCTAATACAGCGCAATTAGTTGTAATTAAGGGTAGATAAATACCAAGAGCCTGATACAATCCGGGACTTACTTTCTTTAATATAATTTCAACCATCTGAACAAGTGCGGCTATTATAAGGATAAAAGAAATGGTCTGAAGGAATAATAAGTCCATTGGAATTAGTACATATAAATTAACCACAGTAGTAACCAGTGTTGCCAAAGCCATGACAAATAATACCGCTGCACTCATTCCCAAAGCCGTTCCGACTTTGTTTGATACTCCCAAAAAAGGACAAATTCCCAAAAACTGAGCCAGAATGATATTATTTACCAGTACTGCTCCAATTATCATTAATATATATTCCATATCTATAATTATTTATAAGTTAATAATATAGTTCTAATAAATTACTTTTTTTGCAGTCTTCTAACCAACGCAATAGTAAATCCGAAAACAAAGAATGCACCGGGAGCTAAAACAAACATTAGAATGCCGTCTCCGGGAATAATTTTTTGTCCAAGAATTGAGAAAGCTCCTAATAATTCCCTTATGAAGCCAATGATTGATAAAGCGATTGTAAACCCGACACCCATTCCGATTCCATCCAATAATGAATCAAATACTGAATTTTTACTGGCAAATGCTTCTGCACGACCTAAAACGATACAGTTTACCACAATCAATGGGATAAAAATACCTAAACTGCTAGCTAAAACAGGCACATAAGCCTGAATTAGAAGGTCAACAATAGATACAAAAGTAGCAATAACAATAATATAAGCGGCAATTCTGACTTTATCCGGAATTAGCGATTTTAGCATGGAAATTAATAAATTTGACATAATTAAAACAAATGTAGTAGCCAAACCCATTCCCAATGCATTTGTCAAAGAGGTGGTTACAGCCAATGTCGGACAAGTCCCCAAAACCAATACAAGAGTTGGATTTTCTTTAATAAATCCATTGGTCAAAATTTTAAGTTTATTCATTAGAAACCTCCTTTGCTTTTAAAAATGCTGAATGTGCTCTGGTTAATGCATCACAAAATGCTCTTGATGAAATCGTTGCTGCAGTTATTGCATCAACATCTCCTCCGTCTTTCTTTACCTTCATATTAAATTCTGTAGGATTTTTTTTCAAAAATTGTGCTGAAAAATTTGCATCTTTCTTTTTATCAATTTTATCGCCTAAACCCGGTGTTTCGTTTGCAGTTAAGACCTCTGTCCCAATAATATTACCAAGTGAATCAAATCCCACCATAAGCGTAAAAGAGCCTTTAAAAGCCTTGTCAGTATAGGTCTCAACGGCAGCTCCAAATAGCTGATTGCCATTAAAGGCCAAATTTACTGTAACAGAATCTTCGTCATTAGGAAGAAGGATTTTTGACTCCTGAGTTTGACCTTTAAAACCCGGAAGAACCGATTTAATTGCATCCACTTTTTTTTGTTTCTGAGAAATAGAAATTGGTTCTTTTGTGATGGTATATACTGCTGCCAATCCTGCAGCCGCTACGATTGAAATAAGACACAGCGACAGCACCAATTGTAATAATGTTGTTTCTTTTTTTGCCATATTATTAATATTAAATCTGTTATGGGAAAATTAGTTAGCAAATGCTCTGGGTTTAAATCCCTTGTTTATCAAAGGCACCAATGCATTCATAATAAGAATAGCAAAGGAAACACCTTCGGGATATGCTCCAAAAAGACGAATAATAATGGTTATTAATCCACATCCAATTCCAAATACTATCATGCCGCCAGGTGAAACTGGAGAAGTAACCATATCGGTTGCCATAAAACATGCCCCTAGAATCAAACCACCTGTTAGCAGATGAAAGAACGGATTTGCATATATTGTAGAATCTGTCAAATAGAAAATCCCGGAGAATAGAAATGCAGTAAGAATAAAAGAGACCGGAATATGCCACGTGATAATTTTCTTAATTACCAAGAAAATTGCCCCGATTAGTAAAGCGATAGCCGATACTTCACCAAAACTGCCTCCCATTTGTCCTATTAGCATATCAACATAATTCGGCATTCCGCTACTATTAATTAAATCACCGACTTTCTCTCCGTTTTTAACACCCTCTTTTAATATTCCGAGAGGAGTTGGCCCTGTAACAACATCAGCAGCTAAATTCCATATTGGAGTTGCCTTTGGCCAAGTTGTCATCTGCACAGGAAAAGACATCAACATAAATACACGTCCGACTAATGCAGGATTGAAAGGATTTTTTCCAAGACCTCCGAAGGGCCATTTTGCAATTCCAATTGCAACACAAGCCCCAACCATTACCATCCAAAGAGGGATATTTGAGGGGACATTAAATGCTAATAATATTCCGGTAACCACTGCCGAGCCATCCGTAACCGTTTCTTTTCCCTTCATGAGAAAACGTTGAATTAAGTATTCAACAATAACGCAGGTAGCAACAGATACAGCCGTAACTAAGATAACGGGAATCCCAAAATAGTAAATTGAAACTAAAAAAGCAGGGATTAGTGCAAGTACCACCGACCACATGATTTTTTTTACTGACTCATCATTATGAATGTGGGGAGAGCCTGAAATTTGTAATAATTTGTTGTTCATTCTATCACAATTAAGTTAATCGATCAGAAAAAATATGGAAATACTTAATATTCTTACACTTCCATCTATTGATTTTAAACATGCAAATATAAATAAAATACAAATCGCAATGACAAAAAAAATACTATTTTTCTTAAGAGATTATCAAACAGATTTTTGAATATAATCATTAGAGAGTGTAATAAATTCTGAAAGCTCATTTTTACGTAATAATGTTGACAATTCAACACTTTCTAACTTGAAATATATAGTAAAATAGTGCCATAATTCTTTTAGATTGACCAGGACTCCCCTATCATTTCTTTTTAGCTTTAAGGATTGAATTAAATCTTGATAGAAATCAAAAAAACGTTTTATATCTTGGGATCTATCGTCAGGATGAATATTCAATATTTGCTCAGCAAGAAAAGGATTTTGGAGTAGTCCTCTCCCAAGCATCCACTGATTTATTTCCGGATATCTTTGTTGTAAAATATAAAATGAATTAACATCAAAAATATCTCCACTATATATAATTTGATGTTTGGTTATTTTCAGAAGTTCATCCAAAGAATTCAGGTCAGGAATATTATCATATTGCCACTCCCCTAACCTAGGATGAATAACAATAAAATCAAGAGGATATTTATTAATCCTATTTAAAATCACCTGACTTTCAGTAAAATAATGAAGACCTAGGCGCATTTTAATTGAAAAATGACAATTGGTTTTTTCGTACACGGTTTCAATAACCTGTTCAACTAAATCAGGATAAGGCATCAGTCCACAACCTCTTTTACGACGGACAATTTGATTTACAGGACAACCAATATTCCAGTTAAAATGATTATACCCATATATTTCTGATACTTTACGAATAGTATCCACAATATCAGAGGCTGAATTGCCCATTAATTGTGGAATAATCTCAATATGAGGATTATTTGAAGGCCAAATATCATCCCATTTTTTGACATTTAACTTTTCGTAAGATTGAGTCGGTAAAAAAGGTGTAATTGCCGAATTAATACTTGAAAAATGCTTGATTAAGCAATTTCGAAATGTATATTGAGTTATTCCATGAAGGGGGGCCAGCCAAAGTTTCATCAAAAAAGTTATTCAATAACAATTTTTTTGATGGCAACGTTGTTTGCCTGAATTACTTTTACAATATAAAGACCTTTTGAAAATCCGGAAACAGGAAGTGATTTTTTGTGCATAATATTATCTTCACGTAAAATAATTTTCCCATTCATATCTATTAATGAAACACTATAAGGTAAATTTAAATCGGAAGGTACAATTGTTAGGTAATTACTGGAAGGATTTGGGAAAACAGCAAATTGAAAGTCAGAATATGATTCAATTCCTACCGGATTTGGAGTATATTCAAGCGTTATATCATCAATATATAATTCTGTGGCTAAACTGCTATTTATACTTCCTGTAAAGAAAATAACACTTATGGAATCTGGCGTAACATTATGAATCAGGGTATCCATATAGAGCGTAACTTGTGAATAAGGAGTTATTAATCCTGATGAAAAAGTACCCATTGAAACAATTTCTCTGGTATTTGTTAAACTGTTCCATTTTGTTGTATAGGCGTATATAGATAAAGAGTCACTACTGTCGGGATCAGGAAAAAATTTGACAAATGCTTTAAGCTTGGTTGGAATTTCAGTAAAAGGAATTCCTTTGGAGAACAAATTTCCAAGAGAAGCAAGAGTCTGAAGTGATGCTGTATCCAAATTCTGAAAATTCATATCCAAAAGAGCTAAGATTGCTGTCAAATCAAGATTAACTTCACCAATTTGTCCGAGTTGGCATATTCCGGGAATAATATATTCATCAGTCAT
>JAGVVH010000201.1 GCA_019135895.1 Bacteroidota bacterium
ATGTTCAACACTTCGCTGATTTGCGAATTAGGTGTTCTTAAACTATATGCTGTTCCAATATTAAATGAAGTTCCTGAGACAGAAGTTGAGTATGCCGAAGCAACGAGACTTCTCAAATTTCTTTCCTATTTCAAGACTATTCCCGAAAAGTCCATTCCGGGAGGTTCTATATTGAGAGAATTTGTGGGAGGAAGTAATTTTCACTATTAAAATGTTTTATTATGCCCTTTAAACCCGGAAAAATCAACTTAAAACCCGGCAATATGCTTAATCCGTCGCCGGTAGTGATGGTGAGTTGTGGAAATAGTCCCGACGAGTACAATATCATCACAGTGGCGTGGACAGGTACCATTTGCTCCGATCCTCCCATGTGCTATATTTCAGTTCGTCCCGAAAGACATTCTCACGACATCATCAAGCGAAATGGAGAATTTGTAATCAATCTTGCCACCGAGCGTCTTGCTTTTGCCACCGACTGGTGTGGAGTTCGCTCAGGCAGGAAATTCAATAAGTTTATTGAAATGAATCTCACTCCGGTAAAAGGAAAGATTGTCCAAGCTCCTCTAATCTATGAATCCCCCGTAAATATTGAATGCGTAGTCAAAGATATTGTCTCTTTGGGATCTCACGACATGTTTATTGCCGAAGTAGTTGCTGTAAATGCCAGTGAATTTCTCCTGGATAAAAACAGCAAAATCCTTCAACTCGAAAAATGCAACCTTCTCTCCTATTCTCACGGACAATATTATGTGTTAGGCAAAAGAATTGGAAAATTCGGTTTTTCTGTTGAAAAGAAAAAATAATTGGTTCGAAAATGGATATAATGGAATATACTTTCATAAATAAAGAGCACCCTGAATACCAACTTTTCAGCTCTCCTAAAAGTTGGCTGATGCAATTATTTAATGATATTAAAAATGCCACTCATTATATTTATATAGAAACTTTCAGACTTAATGATGACTTAGTGGGAAATGCATTGGGTGATTTGTTATTGGAAAGGGCCGCTTCAGGCATTGAAATCAGATTGATTGTAGATTCCTGGGGAACCCGTAGATCTGCTCTGCTTAATAAACTGGAGAAAAAGGGAATTTCTATTCGTTATTTTAAGCAACTGGTCTTTTCTTTTAATTTCTTTACCAAAAATCACGAAAGAAATCATCGAAAAATTGTAGCTATTGACGACAAAATTGCCTATATCGGCTCCGCAAACTTCTCCAAATACAGTTTGTCGTGGAGAGAAAGTATTTTACGTATCGAAACGGATATGGCCAAAATTTTCAAAAAAATATTCTTGGATAATTATAAAATTTCAGAAAAGAAAATCAAACTTTTAAAATATTATAAGAGCATTAATTTGCAGGATTTACATATCATCAGAGAAGCCCCATCAATCATACATCAAAAAACACGAAATTATTTTTTGAAACTGATTAAAAATGCCAAAAAATCCATTGTTATTGTTTCCCCCTATTTCATAACAGGAAAAACGCTTAGGACTAAGCTAATTCATGCAGCAAAAAGAGGCGTCGAAGTCACCGTCATTATTCCCAAACACTCAGATGTCAGAAGTATTGATCTCCTCAGGGATCTGTTTTTGGGTGATTTGCATAAGCACGGCATTAATTTTCAGATGTACAAATCGGGAAATCTGCATGCCAAATTATTACTAATTGACAATGAAATATTCTCTATAGGCTCCTCCAATTTCGATTACCGCAGTTTCCGCCACATGTATGAAATCAACCTTTCAGGGAAAGAGGCAACTATTTCAGGACTAATTTCAGCCTTTATTGAAGAAACCCTAACTGATTGCAATAAATTCAATAAGACCAAATGGCTGTTTCGCTCTTTCTTCAATAAACTGATTGGCATTTTATTATATCCTATTCGAAAACTGACATAAAACAGTATCCGAAATACAAAATATAATAACTAAAAATAAAATTTAGTCAGATAATATTTTTAAATTATTGAATCAAGAGAGTATTATTAACTATATTGGTCAAATAGCAGATACATCAATAATCGTATCCAC
>JAGVVH010000294.1 GCA_019135895.1 Bacteroidota bacterium
CCGTAACGATTTCGCCATTGGCACTATAACCGGAACGGATGAAACCGGTATTTGCATTCTCCGATTTTTTTACAGCAGCTTTAATTTCAAAAAGGGTTGCTCCATTTTCAACAGCCCCCTTTGGGGCAATATATTCAAGGACAGCATCCAGTTTAGCATCCTGCATAGCCCCAATCATCAGCTTCACATCATTCCCGACTGCGATTCTGCCAACTTCCGTTTCATCGACATTTCCCTTAAAAATCAGGTCATTCATATTGGCAATAGTAGCGATTGTGGTTCCATCATTAAAATTATTAGACTGAATCACAGAATTTCCCACTTTTACAGGAATATCCAGAATCATCCCGCTGATAGTTGCCTTAATCAGAGTATTGCTGTATTTAGCGGTATTTTTAGAAATTCCTTCTTTTATAATTTCAATATTCTCCTTTGCATTTGCAACCTCTTCTTTAGCAGTTTTATAAGCACTGGTACTATTATCGTATGCCTCTTTGGAGACCACCCCCGACTTATAGAGTTGTGAAGTTCTATCAAAATCGTTTTTAGATTTTTCAAGATTAATCTCAGCCAATTTTAGTTGAGATTCCGCACTGTTGAGTTGTGAAATATCCGGAATTACCTGTACTTTGGCAATCACATCACCACTTTTGACCAAATCACCGGACTCTTTGTAAAGAGCAGTAATAATACCGGAGATTTGAGGTTTCAGATCAACTTCATTTCTTGGTTCAACAGTTCCCGTGATTATGGTAATTTTTTCAATAGTACGCACCTCCATTTTCACAATTTCATACTCCACCTCTTTCACTTTTGATTTGTTCCAAAGGAAGACAAAAGTTCCGATAATAATAAGACCTAAAAGGATAAACAACAGGATTTTAAAAAACTTTTTCATAGCTATTCTATTAAAGATTGGTTATTATATATTTCATTTTTTATTAAATATTATTCATCACGCAGGGCATCAATAGCCTTCACTTTCAAGGCACTTCTTGCAGGGATAATTCCTGCAATAGCACCCGAAATCAAAATAATGAGAGAAGCAATCAAGGCCAGGGTAAAAGAGATAAAAGGATCGGCAAACATTTCTTTAGTTCCGATAAATTTATCAAGTCCGACCAATAGTAATACTCCCATGAAAAGACCAAAAAAACCAGCAATAAAAGTCAGCACAACACTTTCGCTCATGATTTGCAGAAGGATTACTCTTGGTTTAGCTCCCAGAGCACGTTTAATCCCGATTTCCTGCGTTCTTTCCCGGATTGAGACCAGCATAATATTGCTTACTCCCACTACTCCGGCGAGAAGAGTCCCCATTCCCACAATCCAAACAAGAATATTTATTCCAAGAAAGAGGTAGCGGAACATAAGGAAAATTTGCTGCAAATTAAAGCTTTGTGCTGCAGCTTCATCATTAGGAGCAATATTATGTTTTGCTTTCAAAAGATCTTTCACTTTAACTTCCAATTTTTTAATATCAACCTTATCCCCGGCAGCAATCATCACCACATGAATATCACTGCCCATATTATAAACTTGCTGAACAGTTGTACTTGGAATAAAGATTGTAGAGGCTCCGTCCCCACCGAAATTCATATTTTTACTTGGATTAACTACTCCTACAACAGAATAATAAACTCCATTCACTGCGATTCTTTTACCGATAGGATCTTCGTCAGGATCAAAAAGTTCCTGATAGACTTTCAATCCAATAATACAGACCTTTCTTTTTTCAACGACATCAATATGATTAAAAAAACGTCCAAAAACAATTGGCTGAGGGTCAATTTTATAGTATTCCTCATTATTCCCTCTGACAAAATAGTTCCCATTCTTATCTCCGTAGGTAGTTGGTGCATCAGCACCGGTAAAAACCATTCCCGATATATATTCAATTTCGGGGAGATTATCACGAAGCATCTCAACATCGCTATTATCCATATCCCAACTTCTACCTGAATTAAAACCCTTATATTCGATAGAAGTCAATCCGGTGAAAACCACCATAGAATTGGGGGATATTCCTTTA
>JAGVVH010000448.1 GCA_019135895.1 Bacteroidota bacterium
CTTGATTCATCTATCAAGATAGAATCCACCTCATCAACAATGGTATAGAAATGTTCTCGCTGAACAATGTCATCTATATTCCTAGCTAAATTATCTCTTAAATAATCAAAACCAAATTCATTATTTGTTCCGTAAACAATATCACAGCGATAAGCTTCTTTTCTAGAACAAGGCCTCAAAAATTCATACTGAACCTTGAACGCCCCAATGTCACTATTATCCTCTTCGTTTTTGTGAGTAGCATCATAAACAAACGAAGTATTTTGAGAATTGATAACTCCAACAGTTATGCCCAATAAAGAAAATAATTCTCCCATCCAGACTGCGTCCCTACGAGACAAGTAATCATTGACTGTCACAATGTGAACACCTTTACCATGAAGAGCATTAAGATATGCTGGCAAGGTGGCAACTAATGTCTTTCCTTCCCCCGTCCTCATCTCAGCAACATTTCCTTTGTGTAAAGCAATTCCTCCAACAAGCTGGACATCATAATGTCGTTCACCCCTCGTCCTGACTGAAGCTTCTCTAACTAGAGCAAAAGCTTCAGGTAAAATATTATCAATATCTTCCCCTTCGCTTAATCTCTTCTTGAATTCTTCTGTCTTTAGTTTAAATTCAGTGTCAGTTAGTTTTTTTGTTTTCTCCTCTAAACTATTTATCCGGTCAACTAGAGGTTTCCATTTTTTTATTTGTCTTTGACTTTCTGTCCCTATGATTTTATCTATAATATTCATATTATCTTTTCAATTTAATTCTTAAATAAACCCATATTACAAGCTATTTTTTGTAATACAAGTATTCAACTACTCTATTGTAACATAAAAAGAAAACCCCTGATAGAGAGAGGTTTTCTTTTTATCTTTAAGAAATATTATTTCTTAGCTTTTCTCTTAGCTACTTTTTTGACAGCTTTTTTAGCTGGCTTTTTAGCAACTTTTTTAACAGCCTTTTTAGCTACTTTTTTGACAGCTTTTTTAGCTGGCTTTTTAGCAACTTTCTTGACAGCTTTTTTAGCTGGCTTCTTGGCTTTTTTTGCTACCATATTTTTTTAAAAAATTATTTTTAAAGTTGTGTGTGATTTCACGACCTCATAAAAAATTTTATGAAAAACGATCACACTCACACCTATATTATCTTACACATTTAAAATAATAACAAGATTTTTTAGCTAAAAAATGTGGATAACTTTTTTATTTTGAAAATTGAAATAAAAAAAATTTTTTATTTCAATTTTCAAAAGCTGAAAAAAATTTTTTTTATTACAAAAAAGAAAGACACCAAATTGGTGTCTTTCTTACTTGTATTAATAAGCCGAATTCTGTTTCAAATGAAAAAATATTTTTAAAAAAAATTATTCTCTCATTTAATGGTAGATATTTATCTAGGCCCTCAATTACTTTCGGGCTCAAGCGATTCTCCCCGCGAGATAATAAATCCAAATTCTTACCAAATATTATCTGTCTATTTTCTGGCAAATCTCAATAAGAAATTTTAGGTTCATTATCTCACGGGGCACGATCTTGCACACGCGTAAGTATTTTGCCGTTTCACCCGAACTTAATCGGTTCGTCACTGTTCGCAACTCTTTGATTACTCAAGATGGGTATTACCCACTACGTTCTCTTGATACAAGTATCAAGAAGTGTGTTCGGACTTTCCTCATTCCAACAAATGTTAAAACGCATCTACCTAAACACAAGTAAAGAAAATATACCAGATATTTTAGATATTGACAATAGCCCAACAATTTGATATACTTCTTTCAGTGAGTTAATTACTCCGACTGTCAGTTACAAATTATAGTTCTGACACAATTGCGAACACAAGCCCCGACTTCGGTCGGGTTTTGTGTTTTTTGGATAAGCACTTGTTGATAAAATTAAATTAAATTGTTAATATAAGTTTAGGCAGTCGTTGTGTGTTTAAGCCAGCGGCTGCACTCACATCGCAATTGTATGTTGGAGTCAAGCACCCGCTGGCTCAAGCACACAAAAACAAAAAATCTCACCTTGGTGAGATTTTTTGTTGCCTTTTACCCCTTACTACTTTAATAAAAAAGTGGTAAGGGATTTTTTCAAATTGAATTATTCCACGAACAGCTTCCGCTACCCGTGCCTTGTTACGACTTATTCCCTGTCACCGAGCTTACTGTAGGCCCTCCTTCTGGAGAGACTTCGAGCACTCCCGGCTCCCTTGAATTGACGGGCGGTGAGTACAAGACTTGAGAACGTATTCACCGCGGTATATCTGACCCGCGATTACTAGTAATTCCAACTTCATGGGGTCGAGTTGCAGCCCCCAATCCGAACTGGCGCAATTTTTCTTAGGATTAGCTCAGAGTTACCTCGTCGCAGCCCGTTGTAATTGCGATTGTATTATGTGTGTAGCCCAAGGTATCAAGGGACATGCTGACCTGGCGTCATCCTCCCCTTCCTCCCAGCCCATTCAAACCACGAACTGACGACGGCCATGCATCACCTGCCAATCTGTCTTGCGAGGGCCCTAGTTTCTTAGGGCTTTCAAATTGGTTTCTAACCTTGGTAAGGTTCTTCGTTTATCATCGAATTAAACCACATAATCCACTACTTGTGCAAGTCCCCGTCTATTCCTTTGAGTTTTAGCCTTGCGGCCGTACTTCCCAGGCGGATCTCTTAACGCGTTAGCTACGTCTCTCAGAGGGTCGATACTCCGAAAGACTAGAGATCATCGTTTAGGGCGTGGACTACTGGGGTATCTAATCCCATTCGCTACCCACGCTTTCGTGCTTGAGCGTCAGATATGTGTTAGTATGGTGCTTTCGCTTTCGGTGTTCCCCATGATATCAACGGATTTCACCCCTACACCATGAGTTCCCCATACTCCCCACATTCTCTAGCAATGCCGTTTCGTTCGCGAGTCTCGGGTTAAGCCCGAGGATTTGACAAACGACTAACATCACCGCCTACGCACCCTTTACGCCCAATAATTCCGGATAACGCTCGGGGCTCTCGTATTACCGCTCCTGCTGGCACGAGATTAGGAGCCCCTTATTCATGAGGTACCGTCAATAAACTTCTTCCCTCATAAAAGATTTTTACACAACGAATTGCTTCTTCAATCACGCGGCGTCGCTCCGTCAGACTTTCGTCCATTGCGGAAGATTCTCGACTGCAGCCACCCGTAGGTGTATGGGCCGTGTCTCAGTCCCATCGGTGGGGGTCAGCCTCTCAGCTCCCCTAAGCGTCATAGCCTTGGTAGTCTATTACACTACCAACAAGCTGATACTTCACAGGCCTTTCCCTAAGCGAGAAATCTTTACCCCGTGAGATAACAAAATCGAAATAAATTAAATGATTAAAAAATATTTTTATTTAATCTTACTATAAACTTCGGTTCTCTTATCTCACGGGGACCATCGTGTATTAGCTCACCTTTCGATGAGTTGTTCACGACTTAGGGGGAAGTTCCTATGTGTTACTACCTCGTTCGCCACTAACTTTAAACGACCTTTGACTTGATGTAATCTCATCTCGGGAAACAAAAAGTTCGTTCGACTTGCATGCCTTATCCACGCCGCCAGCGTTCATCCTGAGCTAGGATCAAACTCTTCTAAAAAATTTATATAATAAATTTTTATTAGACGGAACAAAAGAAAAAATACTTTTTCTAAAACCATAGCCTCCGCTACGATTTTTTGTTCCAAAACTGGTTACTTAAAACTTGTACTTGTGATTATTTTACCTATTCAAATTGACAAAGAAATTAAACAGCCTAATTTATAGACTGTGGATTCTATTATATATATATTAAAAAAGAAGTCAACCCCTAAAACTTCTTTTTTTATA
>JAGVVH010000457.1 GCA_019135895.1 Bacteroidota bacterium
TATTTATCCTCCCAAAATAGACAATCGTGAATACAATCACGAATTAACCACAAATTACCACCTTCATTTTTATATTTTTGGTAATCCTCATTGTTTTCTTTGTAGAGTTTGTAAGACAAGTCGTAATATTCGCCATAAAGATCAGTAATTTTTCTTCTGGTGCAGTAATGTTTTGATACCGTACTGGGATGCAGATCATTAATAAGGAAAGCCCCAAAGCCACGAACAATGATGGGGAAAAGTTTTTCTCTTTTCTTTTTATTCATGGTTGCATAATTCCCATCTATTGGGGGATTTAGTGGAGGATAGGCACGCAGATCTTCTTGATAGCCCTCATAAAAACCTTCCCTTATATAGCAGGGCTGAGAGTTGGTGCAATAACAAAGAAAATTGGACCCGCTCTTCAGGGAAGTCCCAACAAATTTTTCAACTGGCGAACATGATTTGTGGTCCCGTTCTTCATTCACGTCACTTTGAGAATAAAAGTCTTCTTCGCGATAATATTGGCTCATGGTTTATCTATAATAAATTTGTGGTTAGCGTTTCCATTGTCTCGGTATCAAAGCTGTCAAGATAAGCTTTAGTGGTCTCTGGACTGCTATGGCCCAGAGCCGCCTGAATCACATCAATATTGCGGCCTTTTTGCCGTAATGCCATAGCAAAACTGTGCCTGGCAAAATAACTCGACAGGTCGGATATTGCCGGGGGAAATTCTAGTTGTTGGGCAATCTTTTTCAAAGCCAAGGAAAAGCGCCTCCGTTTGCTTTTGACGTGTTCTAGAAGATTCTCACCTGTATAATCCTTGTCGATAATCGGCAGTAAGTAATCTTTAAATAGCAATGTGTTATTTTTGAACCAGTTGAGCTCCGCTGCCAATTCCTGACTAAGCGGAATCGTATAGCTTTTTTTTGTCTTACTTCGGCTATAGGTGATCACATCCTTGAGGTTGCCTTCATTGGTAACGATTTGAACTATATTTCTTTTTTTCAGGAGTGCCATATCTAGCCAATTCATGCCAAAAGAATAGAAACTGAAAAAAAATAAATGCTGAGCCCTTTCTAGATGCAAATCCTCTCCAAAACTAGCATTTTTTAGCTTTGATAAATATTCTACTGGAATAAACCGTTTGCGTGTTTCAGACTTGTATTTGCTAATTTTTATGCCGCCTGAACCTCCGTATTTGTCGCTGAAGGGATATGACTCCTTACTCCCAATTCCTTGTTTAATCGCTTCGTTCAGCAATGTTCTGATGTGACGAAGATATATCCCGATAGTGTTTGGCTGATTCCCTTGCCTAGCACAGTAGTCAATAAACCCTTGCACCCATTTTCGATCAATATCCGGGATATCCCGTGAACGTACACCTTTGTCATACATACCAAGCTTATGCACCAATTCTTGGTATAAAATACCCGTTTTAACCTTCCCCGTGTCCCGACAATGGATTATCCATGAATTGATAAAATCAGAGAATTTAACATGAGTTGTCCTTCGAGAAAATTCTGAAGCGAACATAGAAACGGTCCAATCTTTTTTTTCGTCATCAAACTTGGCTACGATCCTTTGTGCATTAAGCAGGTGGCTGTTCAATAGCGCGTTTTTTTCTTTATATCCCACTTTGTGTTTTATGATCCGGTTGGTCCTTTCATCGTGGACCTCATGAATCTCATCAGGATTTACCCGCTTATCCTGGTTAAACAAGCCGGTCGTATTATCCCACTGTTTTGGCGTGGCCTTAAGCTTCAAACTAAATCGTCTTGTCTCTGTTCCCTTGCGAAGACATAGCATGATGGGATATGTCCCGTCACTTAATTTTTTCCCCTTATAAAGGATCGCTTTTATACTTGCCATTTCTTTCTAATTTGTTTCCGGTGTCCGATTGGTGTCCGATTTTATGCATATTTATCAATAAAATTGGTATATTTGAAAACGTTGTAAACACCTGACAAATATAGTGAAATATAAATACTTAACATAAAAATATAAAAGGAAATTACCCAACTCATAATCAGGGGGTCGCTGGTTCAAG
>JAGVVH010000553.1 GCA_019135895.1 Bacteroidota bacterium
TAATTTAGCACAACAGTCACTGCACTATTGTTCCCGAAATTACTGCATAGACTGTTCCCGTTTCCACTGTAGTTCTTTTTCCCGAAATCACTGCACTTCTTGTTCCTGTTTACACGGGATTTTCAGTAATAACTTATTTTTTTAGGACTTTTTATGCTGGTGGAGGATTAGGCGGGGACGGTTATCGTTACAAGAAAGCTTTTTTTGAAAAACTACCTATTCCACACTGGAATGAGTCCATCCTGCAAAAACAAATAGCCAATAGTGACAATGATGAAAATATTGATATGTCTGTAATAGCACTTTACCACCTCGACAAAAAAGAAATTCAACATATAAATCTTAAGGGATAACAACATATCTACTTAATATCCACAAATCCAATATATTGGCGTTCTTCAAATGTCAATTTATACAAATCGAAAATAATTGTATCTAACGCAATGGCTTTAGTCTTTGTGTACTCTCGTTGAATATCGATAACAGCCTCTTTGAATGATCGATTAGTTTCTTTCGAAACGACTATTACTGGAATTTTATCAAAGAAGATCTTGCTCAGCTCTCGTGTGCCACCTTGAAGTTCAGGAAAAGAATCTCTATAACATTTCTTAAATAGTGAAGAATTGAAAAATGCTGTAAGATAAGCTATGTCTTTTCCTGTAATTATAAAGCACTTCTGATTTGTAACATATTTTTTCTCATCATAGACGAAAGGCATATACTTAGTCATATTTGGATATATAATTTTCGGCTTCAAAAAATCCTCCCAATAACTAATGCTATCCTGTGTTTCGAACCACTTATTTGAGGTAAGTTTCCTACTTTTTTCTTTTGTGCCATTAACGTTAAAAATATACTTCCCGTTAATGATAATGTCTTCCCCAGACTGTTGAAGTTTCTTTATACAGTATTCTTTTAGATGTTTTTTTGCCACCCATTCATTGCCATTATTAACTAATGTATCATATGCAAAAGTTTCCAAATAAGATTTGACAGCCGGGTATTTTTCGATATTGTAACGTTTAGAAGGGAATGTACAAATTAACCACAAATTTGCCCAATCATAACTATATCTCTTTATATCCCGGCCCCTTAAAATAGGTCGAATAAGCTCATCAGTTCTTTTTCGTTCTTCTGCACTTTTGCAGTTATTAAGTATTTCTTTGCGTTTTTCACTAGAAATTATAAATGCTTCATTACAACCTGTAAGAACACCCCTGTAGATCTTAATATCCCAATCTTTTAATGGTGTACCTATTGACTCAATTTTTTGCTTAATACTCTGTTCTATAGGCGATAATACTACCCAACTATCACTTCCATTAAACTCACATATTGTTTGTTGCTGCTTAACATAATTGCTCAATTCTTTGATGCAGGTTTTATCATTTTTTGTTACAGCACAAATGGTTTTACCAGCATTGGGTTCTTTTGCATACAGGAGAACATTTGTATCCACGGTGGCAGACTCAAATAATTTTAGTCCTGCAAAATCTACTAACAATTTTGGATTGGTTTTATTAGCAAGAAATTCCCGCATCTTTTCACCATATCCAGCACGCATCCATTTATTTGAAGTTATAAAACAGAGATGTCCACCCGATTTAAGTAATTGCCATCCCCTTTCATAAAAAAGACAGTAAATATCGCCAGTCCGTGCGAAAGTTTTGAAATTACAGTTTTCATACAATACAGCTAGTTTGCCTCCATTGTTTTGTAACTGTATATAAGGAGGGTTCCCAATCACAATATCAAAACCTTCAGATATTCCAAACATCCAATATGCATCAAAAAAAGAGGAACTTTTATTCTGATCGTAGGGATTCCACTCCGCTAATTGCCTGGCATCCTCTGGCGCATATATGTTGATTGAAAGTAATTGAGCTAGTTTTTCACGCGTACCTCTGTCTTGTTCTCTGAGTTGAACCTTTAAAGAAGATGAATGAGCTGAAAAATGTTTTTCTCTTATTTCAAGTAGTTCTTTTTTTGTTTTTTCAATTTCCCCGGTAGGATCAGTGAATAAATTCCCAAAACCGGCTTTGGTATTAATACTGATCAAAGAATTTGCTGCAACGAATTTAGTCTCCAGATTAGGCAGAATTGGAATCCCATAATTATTAATTGGATCATCATCGTTCCTGTCATAATGACAAATTAACGATATAAAAAATCTTAATTTGCTAATCTGAACTGCTATGGTTTGTATGTCAGATCCATAAATACAGTGTTCGATTAATTGAAATTTAAGCCTTCCAATATCTTTCTCCTTCTTATAATCTAAAAGCTCCAGAAGTTCTACCATTCTATTCAATATCCCCATAGGAAATGCGCCAGAACCACATGCCGGGTCAAGAATCTTAGCTGAGCACAGTTTGCGTGTGATACGCTCGCATTCAGCAGGGTTGTTCTTAAGCGCTAATGGTAATTCATCTTGAGTAAATAATTGATTAACACTCTCATTTTCTCCCAGATATGCCTTTAGCGATTCATCAACCATATATTCAACAATTTCCCTTGGCGTATAAAAAGAACCGCTTTGATTTCTTGCTGTTTCTCTTGTCTCGGGATTGTATGCCCCTAATAAATTCTCGAACACCTTCCCTAAAAGTTCAGGATCTAGTGCCACCTGAACTTCTTTAGGTGAATTCTCTTCAATGGTAAAATTATATCGTGACAATAATGGTATCAACCCTTCTTCAGGATGAAAAAATAAGATATTTGGAATAAACGCTCTGCGTGATGGCTCCCTACTAAAGCCATCAATATATTCTTGGGTTATATCTGTATTATCATCAAGGTCATCAAGACATTCAAACAATCCTCCGTTAAGAAATGGAATGGTAGAAAAGTAATCAATTACCTCCTGGTGAGAAACCTTGAATAATGATTTGTTAGGTGCTTTATTGTCTCTATAGAAAGACTTTATACCATAATGCGGATTATTTACTGCTGGATTATCGTCAGTGAATTGCCGTCTTAAACCTTTTTCGTCTATGATAGCTCGATTCAATGTAGCAAAAAACAGGTTCTGTAGAATGGCATTGTAATAATTACCTGACTTTGAACTCAGAGGCTCGAAATCGTTTATTATAGTCGATAATTCACTGGAATTAAATAATTTATCGGGCACTAACTTTTTCTGTTTGATAAACCAAACAAACATAATCCGGGTAATTAGCCGGATTACATTTTGTTCGTTATTTTCTTTAGTCAGTGTAACATCTGCTGCTCTACCCTTGGGAAATGCTGAAAGCTCTATTGCCCAACCATACCACTTAAATAATTCATTATAAAATTGTTTTGTCAGGGCTTCCACAGAGAAACGGCTTAACAAATCATCAAATGGTGTCAGTAATTTATTCCCTTCTTGTCGCTCTCGTATGGGCCCCTTCTCAATTAAAAATTGTGTGGGAGTTTTTGTGTGGGCTTCTGTTCCTAAAAGAAAAGAAAAACGTCTGGGATTTGAATATTGTCGTATTAAGCGGTCTTTTTCATCTAGAGATGCATCTATTTGTAAAAGTGAAAAACGGTATGTGTTTAAAGAACTGTCTGCTACAAAAACCACTAGTGCACGATTACATAGGCTATATCTATATAACACACGAAAAGCATCCTTAGAAACGCCTATGCGTGCATCATTCTGTGATGAGTGAATCATCTCAAACACTTCCAATTTGAGGCTTCTGCAAGAGCCGATTCTGGTAACCTTACATAAATAACCAGCTGAGAAATCTATAGGGAGAACCGTCTCTTCTGCTTCAAAATCATCAGGTAGAAAATCGACCAGGAAATCATCTATGAATGAATCTCTATTGTATGGATAGTTAAATATGTTCATGATAAATTAATTACTTGATTACTATATGGCTAAAAGAGTTTGTCCTTGTTCATCAATTAGAGGCTCTTTTGCTACATCTGATTCAATCTCTTCAGACAATATTAATAGTTCTTGTCCATGTGAAATATAATCAGACCGGTTAAGGATTTTGGCTAAATAGTCAGGGTGGATAAAGCTTGTTAGGGTATGAAACTCCTCTCTTTTTAACTTGTTAATTTTTCTAAGCGTAAAGCCTGGTATGCTATCGAGCTCAATTACTTTAATCAAGTCTTCCAAAAAACCTTCATCACAGGCACCTTCATCTTTAATCACTTTAATCCGGGCAAGAGCATTCTTCCTAGTTTGCAATATTTTTGCATCTGTTAATTGCTTGAAGAGATCTGCTTCCAGGTATTCATATATTGAATAGAAATTGCTAGAGATGGCGAAACCTTTTTCATCTTCAGTCTCTGGTTCCAACAGATAAAATGCTTTTTCTGGAGAAACAGCTTCTATCAGAGTTTGTGTATGGCCCAACTTGAAAATGAAATCATTCCCTTTTTTCCCAAATACCAATATACCTTTTTCATCTTTGCTAGTTATTCTACGCACTTTCGTTCTCAGTGGAATTTTTAAGGCTTCTTTCATTTCTGCGCTACCTCTCATTTGTTGAAGATATGATTCATATTTTGTATTCCACGATTCTTCCTCGTTTTCTTTTATAATTTTTCGATACTGATCATTAAAGAAACTCTGCAATTGCTCATCACTTGTCAGGACTTTTGTGTCTTCTCCCATAATAGACTGTATCATGGCCATCTTTAATGTGGAAATTTCTCGGCTTCGTGTTTCAGCTTCACCTATTGCAGTTGGAAAGTAATTGAATATATATAGATTCTTGAAAACTTTCTTGTTAATTCTGTTTATACGTCCAATTCGTTGAATAACCCTTGTTGGGTTGTATGGTATGTCAAAATTAAAAATAGTGCCAGCTCTATGAAGGCTATAACCTTCAGATATCGCATCGGTCGCTATCAAGATTTTGTAGTCATCTTTTTGTTTATCTACCCTGTAACCGGCGTCAAAGTTGGCTCGAATCTTTTCTTTGTTCGATATGGAAGCATCAGAAGACGAATATTTAAAAACAGGCAATTTCTTTGATTTAAGTATCTTATAGAGATAATTAGCTGTATCTGCAAACTCTGTGAATATAACAATCTTCCTTTTTGGCTCTTTCTTAAGTTGCGCATAAAGGATGGAGATTATTTGTTCAACTTTTGGATCATGTGTGGTCTTTTCCCAATCTGATTCAATCTTTATAAGGACTTCTATATCGCTTATTAGATCTTCTATAAAATTCTCATTCAAATACCCGGCATTAATTTCGAACAGTCCTCTGTCTTCATATGCTTTAAGCTCGTCATTCATCCATTCTTCAGGGAATAAAGAATCATTTGAAGAACTATATAAATCATCAATATCTGGAAGATTACCTTTCTTAAAAATTGGGACAGATTTTCTAAGAGTTACCCAGTTGTAAATGTTCTCACAATTCTTTCTCATATTCAAAACGGAGATACGGAATGCTTCCTGTGAACTTTCAAATCTTCGCACCAGTAAACGCCTCATGAAATCTGATAAGTTGGTTTGTGATTCAGAGAATAAATTATATTCAAAACCAGCTTCTTCGATGTCTTTCTTTAATAGTTCTATACACTCGCTTTTGACATATTTTATGGGATTGTATCGTGTAGCTTTAAAAAAATTAGCCGGTATGAGTTCTGATGAATTGTCAATGGTTTTGGGGGATATTTGATTTAATGTTTGTGTATAAATGTCGGTCAACTCTCCTAAGTCGTACTCCAATAATTCTGGATTATTGACATGAGGAAATTCTATCTTCTGCCTCTTCAAATCTTTCTTGTAATCAGGAATTTTATCCAAGTCAAGACGTGATCGTCTGATAACTAATGGCTGAATGATGGTTCTTATCCGATTTGAAATGAAGCTAATCTTATCCTTGACTGTCGCTTCGTCAATACTTTTCTCTTTCTGTGCTTTTCTTAGGGCTTTGTACTCATTAATTAGTTGTCCAAATTCAGTATTTAAATTTTGAACGGTTTTTAGAGTAGATTTTGTGGGTATCTGGAAAAGCTTCAGCATAGAGAAAATATCCTCCGGCTTATTGTTAAAAGGGGTTGCCGAAAGAAGCATAACTTTATTATTTTGACATAATTCATGTAGAAGGGCATAATCTTGTGTGTATTCGTTTCGATAATTATGAGCTTCATCTACAATGATTAACCACTGTTCTCCTTCTTGGCAAAGAAGTTGGTGATGATCAAGTGCTCTCTCAATTTTTCCACTACTAAAAACGGTAGCATTGAAATTAAACTCTACCCTATATTCTTCCCATTGGGTAGTCAAATGTGGAGGCGCAATGATTATGGTTCTAAGATTCAAATTATTAGCGACAGTAGATGCGATAATACTTTTACCCAAACCAACAACATCTGAGATAATTACACCACTGTGCCTATCTAAGGTTTGCATGGCCATTCGCACAGCGTCTTCCTGATACTTGAGATTGAAAAACCTGCCATTAGTTATGTCGTGTGGGGTTCGTATTCTTCTCGAGGTATCTATGGTAAAAAATTCGTGTAAAACTCTTAGGTAAATTAGTTTGGGCGTTACAATCTGGTCTATCCAAATTTTCTGAATCACATTCTCAGTGAATTCTATCATATTGCCTTTATCAGCAATAATGATAGCTTTATCCCACATTTTATTGAAGATAGATAAGCCTTCTTTTACTTCAGGTGTACTGTCGAAACGAACATTTATTTCGTTTTGACCAGTTAATCCTCTATGTGTTAGATTACTTGAACCAGTAATCAATGTGCCTAGTTGAGCACCTCCTTCATTCAAGTCATCTTTAAGTGAAAATATGTACATTTTGGCATGACAAGGTTCTTTTGTTTTTCGGATTTCTAATGTCCCATCAACGATTTTCTGGTAATAAAGTGAAAAAGCTTTTTTATGCTCTTCAGAATCAAAATAATCTGTTGTGTTGCATAAATTCACTAATGAGTCATAGTAGTCTCGTTTCAGGGCAAGTTTTGATGTCCTTTTCCTTTTGTCCCATTCATTAATCTCTGTAGTCTTGTTCAATAATTCTTTTTCCATCTCAAGACCAACAAGTATTCGTACATGAATGTCGTTTATATTATTATATATCTCAGCTAATCCACTAAAATAGAAGTAACCTACAATAGCATCAAAAGCTTTCGTTTTATTTGGCAGTATTCCATTTATTACCGAAGAAAGGGAGTTTTCGCCTCTTTGATTTACAATAAAATGTTGACTCATAACTGGTGTTTGTCTTAAAACATGGAGAAGCTAAAATTAAAAAACGATACTGTATGACCGCTCATACAAAATTACACAAAATTGATGGACAGTTCCATAACTACTAGCTATAACTAATAGTAAAACAATCTGCTTCTTCAAATCTTCTGAAATTCGTATTTCTATCAGTTATATAGTTTCCTTTCTTTTTTTAAAGTGAATTCTATAGTTTTCGATAAGGCTATGTTTAAATTCTTCAGCCCAGCTCAGCGCTCTGTCAATTTCTGAAAATTCATAAAATTTATAGCCCAGTAATCTGTAAATATCACATTTCTTGTCAATAATTTCCAGGTAACGAGCATCACGCGCATCCAGATATGCACATGCAATCATTGAATATTGCTCCAACGCCTTTTTAAAGTTACTCTCTCTTTCATACTGGACGGCATAATTGTAAAACTCTTGCAGTTCAGGTTCGGTTTTGTGTTCTTGGGGCATACCCGAGCTAATAATTCTAGTGAGCTCTCTAAATCGTGATTCAAAGACAGCAATCCCCGGTTTCATGTAAAGTCTTAAAATTTTAAGAGCTCTATCAATAAAATGATACTCTTTTAGGATATCTCCTTGTTTTCTGTACAAATCCATTAAGTAGTTATTACATATGTTGTAATAACTATACTGCCACCCTTTCGGATATCCAGCATTTAATGCCATTTCAGCTGCCTTTTCAAAAATTTCGATATCATACTTTCTTTTTGCTTTATAAACTAACTCTCTAATTTCCACCTTAATATCTTTATTCTGGTTACTTTTATTTGTTTGCGTAGATTCTTTATTTTTAATATTTTGTTCATTAAGCTTTGTTTTCTTTTCTTTAGCAAAAGCTTTATCATAAGGTATAACGGGTAGATCTCCTGAAATAATAGTGTGGCTATCTTTTGCATAAGATGTGCCTTCTGCAACTGAACCAGATTCTGATTTATATAGCGTATGAATAATACTAATTTCCTGATTCCTAATTTTTAAAATCCTCAACAATGATTCAAGTTTATTTCTTATGATGTCTGCCTCCTTTTGATTTCCAACCATTTCATAAAATTGAAATAGTTTATAATAACACCTGCAGGCCCTTCTATATTGTAAAAGCTTCTCATAAAATCTGGCCTTTAGTTCAATCTCCTCAATCTCGTCTGTAGTGACGACCTTATCATCTTCTGCAGTTTCAGTATTGGTGTCCATCAAGTCTGCAATATTTGCGATTTCAGCAATGATTTGCGAAAATTCATCAGCAGGAGTTTCTTCTTCTTTTTCATTACTTATTACCGGAACACAAGAGTCTGCTGCAATCTCTTCGATTTTTTGTGAGTCACTACTAACCTCCAGATCATCAATAAAGGTTTCTACTTTATCTTCAGATAGTTCGTCCTCAATATGCAATTCTTCAAGAGTATCTTCTTCTTCATTACTTATTACCGGAACATCAGAGTCTGCTACGATCTCTTCCGTTATTTGTGGATCGCAACTAACCTCCAGATCATCAATAAAGGTTTCTTCTTTATCTTCAGGAAGTTCGTCCTCAACATGCAACTCTTCAAGGAGTTCTTTACTTTCAACTTCTTTTTTGGCCTTGTATCTGCTAAGGAGAATTATTAGCAAAATGGCACCTATAACAATTATTAATAAATACAGCATGATCTGATAATTTATTGAATTGTAATCTATAAATATACCTAATCAACCAGAGACGTGGAATATTTTTTATGATTCCGGTCGGTTTGACTTTGAATTCGGTCTGTTTGAGTTTGAATTCGGGAAAAACACAGGGAATATTGTCCTGCTGTTTTCCTCTTTCAGGACAATTTTTGAAGGCAAATCAACGCTTGTTTAGCGGTGAAATTTTGGCTTTTCAAACAGCATGGCGATGCCGTCAAGCAGGCATCCCAGTATCAGTATTATCATCAACATAACAGGCAGGTGTTTAATGGATTGGGTTTTGATTCAAAAATAAAGGAGCACTACGTCAAAACACGACGTAGTGCTGCAGATAATTCAAATCATTCCTTTATCCACTCATTCACCCGCGCTATATCTGCATCGGAAAGGTCAAGACTGGACAAGGCTGCTTCCAGCAGGGGGAGTTCGTTGCGTTGTTCCAGGATGTCGTAGAGTGTATTCAGGTCTGCCTTGTCGGTTTCTGCCCTGGTGTTGAAGGTGGTCATCCGCTGCACTTTTGATACGAAAAGGTTGACCGGGTGCCAGACCAGGATGCGGGCTACCTTGATGATCTGCCTTGGCAATTGTGGATCATGGGATATCAGCACATCGACTTCCACGCCGGCATCGGGATTTTCATAATTCCACATGTATTCGGAAGCGCCTGCCTTGATTTCCCTGAAATGGTTCCCGACCAGCCAATCATTGAAATGCCTGGTAAGTGGGTTTGAAGCCGGAGTGATGAAATCCAGGTCGTTGACAGAGCGGGCCCTTCGCTCTTTGACCCCGTATTGCCTGGCTAGGAATTGCACTGCTGTACCCCCAATCAGGGCACAACCATAGGTTGTCGCCCTATGGACAACCGGAACATCAAGCGGTGAGTAAGAGTCGAATAATTTATTCATCATGTCTGATATCTTTTTCATCTACCGGGAACGCGTATGCGATGCCCCCATTGATGTCGTAGACATAACCGGTGCTGCCACATATTACAGACACATGGGTGGATGTATGGGACAGGAGCCTTCCCGGTCTTTGCCACATTGGGCATCCATGTTGGTCAACAGCCTGAACAGCACAGCCAATATGGTTGACGCTGGTAATGAATTTGGGTTCTGGAGGAGGGATTGGTTTGCCTAGTTTTTTCCTGATGCGGGAAACAATGTATGCAATGCCCCATACTATGAAGAACAAAATTGAACCATCCATGGCGTTA
>JAGVVH010000128.1 GCA_019135895.1 Bacteroidota bacterium
TGAAATATATAGAAAAAGTAAACATATAGAATGTAAAAACATGTAAAAATATATAACAAAAGATATTATCGCATATGTGTAAAACTAATTTTCCGGCCAAATTACTGATTTAAATAATTGAACATGCTTGAATATGTTACTAAACTCCGCAAAGAAACTGATGAAGCTATTGATAACATCGAATCTTCTGACAACAATATCTTAAAAAAATCGCTGGAAGCCTCCCATGTGCTTGCTGAAGCATTTGACAGTATGAAGCAATTTATCCTATCCTATCATTTTAAGGATGAAGAGGAAGAAATCACTTTTTTTAAAGAAACAAAACCAAAGTTCTGCTATCGCCTGATTTACTACAGAAAATTGTATAATATTGAGATGAACCGTCCTGCAGGCGTCGACAAGCAAAAAGAGTATTTATCGGAAGAATTGAATGAAATAAACAAATATAATATCAAACGTCTGGATTTTATTCGTTACTATCGTTCAGGTGCTACTCATCTGGATTCTTTGTATTTCTTGCGGGGAAGGACAGATACAGAACAATACCTCGAAACATTCTATTTTGAACTTGACCCGAACTTTTCAACAAATTGTGATTTTAAAGTGGCGAAAATACTATCCAACGATTTGCTCTTAACGTATTTGATGCAAGAAATTGAAAAATTGAATAATAATGGAGTCATATCTTTTCCTTCAGGATTTCCTTTAACTAAGTTGACCTGGAAAGGAACCAAAACGGAATTGATGGAGCAGCTCTACTCGTGGGACAGTGACAGTACTTTCGGCGATATTCCACTAACGCAACTGTCCGACTATATCCAAAATGTTTTCAATATCAAACTTGACAAGAACCTTTCACGGGCGTTTAGCGACATGAAAATCCGCAATGTTCCTACTCCTTTTTTGGACAAACTGAAAGACGCACTGTTCAGGCGTATGGGCAGGAGAAAATAAATAATACCGAGTATCTTTTCATCTTTTTATGGTTATCTTCCTAAAAATCATCCTGTAAGCCATTGAATATTAGACCATCAGGGATTATATCAAAAAAAAGCATACCGACTTCCTTATCAGTCGTACGGATAACCCACAACTTTGCAGCAATACAATGAGTTACTGTAATGTTTATAGACAAGGAATATTTAGATAGCTGGATGCAACGAATTTTGTCAAGGCTGGACGAAGTCGTTAACAAGCTGGAAGATTCCGGGGAGGAAGTTCCGTTATTTGATGGAGAAAAATTGCTGGATAACTACGATGTCTGCCGGATGCTCAATGTCAGTAAAAGAACATTACAGCGTTACCGCTCATCAGGCGAACTACCTTTTCAAATGATATATCACAAGACATTTTATAAAGAATCAGATGTCATGAAATTCATTGAAACCCATTTCAGCCGTTTCCACACACGGCGTAACCGAAAAGATAAAAAATGAGTTATTTGTTTTTGCTTTACCCGCTTCGTTGTTAAACGGTGCGGGTTGGGAAGTTAAAAGAAAAGTGCCGGTATAAGTTATAGAGTACCGGCTCTTTTCGTTGTATACTATACTTTCAAACTTTTAGAAACAATGGGATTATCCTGTTTTGCAGAATGACCAATACCGGCAATAATAATTCTTCCGCCTGATGCTTCAGCAATTTCCTGTAAGCGTTCCGGTATTTTAGGTGACTTTTCCGGGTTATTCTTTTCGGGTGGAGGTAGCTTGCTTACAGTTTCATTAACCGGAGCAGATGTTTCCCCTTTCATTTCATCGGTTGATTTCAGCGACTGCTGAATTTTCCTTTCCAGCTTTACCATTTCCGACTTTAATTCAGCCAATTCCGGTTCCTTTCGCCAGGTACTTTCCACCACTTCTTTGAGCACAGGAATATCATTTGACAGTTTTTCGTTATCCGCTATATACTGCTCCAACAGGCGCGGCATATTTTCCACCAAAGCATGCAGAAAGTTTTGAGAGGCCAGCTTTGGGTCAACGGCCATCTGTCCGTTGTTGTATTGATAAAATATTTCACCATCGCCACGAACAGAGAAGCGGTTTTGTATAAAATCAAGTCCGTCTTTATTGGTGGTTTCACTTTTCACGTAAAGCGTAAAGCCATACAGATTTCCAATCGGTTCATGTGCGCCATGTGTTTTGGCTGTACTGGCAATTTCATTCAGCTTTTTGCCGATTACTTTGAAATCACTGCCGGCAACTCCGTCCAACTGTACCGGGTTACGGTAGGAACCGTCTTCTTTGGTCTGAGCGCGGAATTTAAAGTTTTCCATATCTTTGGAAATACGCTCAAGAAGTCCTTTATTTCTTTCAACTGTTTGTGTAATATTCTCCAACTTGTACCGGCTGGATGACTTTCCCCGGACAAATGCCTGGCGTTCGCTTTCCAGTGCAGCTATTCTCTTTTCCAGCCTTGCTTTTTCCAGCAACTCCGTATTGCCCGATAAAATGGCCACATATTCAGAAAAATTCATGCCGCTTTTTTCGTCCATTGCACCTTCGTCAATGGTACGGCATCCAAGGTTGTTGTTTTTTAGCTGGCGGATAAAAAGCTGTTTGTTATGTAACAGGCCAAATTTATAAGCATCCAAGGATTTTTCCACCGCATAAAGAATAACATCCACCTGGTTACCGGCGACCGTTTTGGCTGTCTCATTGCCTTTCCGTATCGCCCGTCCATCACGCTGTTCCAAATCTGACGGACGCCACGGGCAGTCCAGATGATGGACGGCTACGGCACGTTTCTGGGCGTTTACACCTGTTCCGAGCATTTCGGTCGAGCCAAACATTACCCGGATTCTCCCGTTGTTCATATCGGCTATCATCATTTTCCGGGCTTTTTCTGTTTTTGCCTCCTGGATGAAACGGATTTCGTGTGACGGAATGCCGTGGTTTTCCACCAGTTTGTGCTTAATTTCGCTGTAAGCATTCCATTCTCCCGGTTTATAGGTTCCCAGGTCACTAAACACAAACTGTGTTCCTCTATGTCCGTTATACTTTCTGTAGTAACCGTTAATCATCCGGGCGCAGTGACTCACCTTGTTGTCGATGTGGTCCTCAAAACGGGAATCGACCATACGCATATCCAACGACATTTTTCGGGCATAATCAGTCGCAATCAGCATTTTTGCCTTTTCTTCTCGCTCATTCAGTGGGGCACGGTACAACAAAGTTGCATCACCGGTTTTCGCAAACTGTACCAACCTATTTATAAAATCAACCTGGTCGGGAGTTGGCGGAATGTTGTGCAGGATTTCATTTTTTTTTGGACGGTCAATACCAATATCGGCAGCCGTCCGGTAGTCGGTAATCTCGGCATAGAATTGCGCCAGTTCCGGCACTTTAATGAAATAACGGAAACGTTCTTTTTGTACGATTTCGTTGGTAACTGAAAATTCGTAATCAATGCTTTTTTTGGCAAAAATAGCTGCCCATGCGTCGAATGTTTTGATGTTTTGCCGTTCCAGTTCCTTTGGCCGCAGGTATTTAAACCTTCGGGATTGCCCAGCCCGGCTACCCGGTCGTGCCGGGTGTTAAAAGTCAGGTTCTTGAACTTGTGCGATTCATCCACATACAAATGGTCTATTCCCATCAGGCGAAAATCGACTGCATCGTCCTTCCGGTTTTCAATATTAAAAGTAACCTGTTTTAGTTTGGCTTCCAGGTTCAGCTTACGTTTCACACAACCTTTCAGCATGGCACGAGAAACTTCTTTGCCCTGTTGTTTGAGGACTTCGAGATTTTCCTCCACGCTGTCGAGCTCTGCCTGTAATATATCGCGCTGTACCTCCGGCGACTGCGGAATCATACCAAACTGTTCATGTGTCAGGATTACAGCATCCCAGTCGTTATTCTTTATCTCGTTGAAAATCCGCTGCCGGTTTTTGGGCGTAAAATCCTCTTTGCCCGGATACAGTACACGGGCATTGGGATAAGCCGTGCAGAATGTTTTGGCAATCTCATGGATGTTTGCTTTCAAACCTATAATCATCGGTTTGTTGACCAGCCCGAGGCGTTTCTTTTCATAGGCCCCGCAACACATGATAAGCGTTTTCCCACCACCGACCTCGTGGTCGCAAATACCACCTCCGTTGAGTTTGTCCATCCAGATGGCATCTTTCTGGCTTCGGTAAAGGCTGTCGATACCCAACCCTTTCAGGTCAAGTCCCGGAAAACTCTGGTGTGAGCCGTCATAGGCAGGGCGGACAAAACAATTGAAAGTACGGTTATACAAACCAGCAAGCCGGTCTTTGAACTCCGGCGACTGTTCCCGGAGCCAGTCGGAAAACCCGTTACGCATTTCATCGATACGGGTATTGGCAAGCTGGATAGCTTCCCCGTCGCGAACTTTTACTTCCGTACCGTCCACCAGGATTGTTTTGGTGATGTTCGGCGAAGTGTTCTGTAAAGCGTGCTTCATCAGGGCGAGCCCGTTATATGTCCGGCTTTGCGATTTTACAGCATACTGGTCCGTAATCTTTACATTCGAATAGTCCGATTGAACACTAAACTCATCACGACTGGAAGCGTAATGGATGTTAACTTCGGTATCGAAAAGGTGCAAAGCATACTTGTTATAGATACCTGTCGGAATCCAGCGTTCACCAAAATTAAAATCGAGGTCGTCAAAAGCAATGGGTTTTGGGGTGGCTTCCCGCAGTGCGTGTAACGATTCTTCCGCCTCGCGGTGTCCGGGATTACGTTCCAGGAAATGTTCTGCTTCTTCTGCTTTGGAAATGACATTGCCCGAGATAAATTTATCTGCCACCTCGTACCCGCCGGTCATTGGATTGAAGTATACCGCCCCTTTCAGTTCTTCTTTCAGTTCATCCACCGTGTTACCGGTCAATAATGCCATATACCCCAGGTTCACGCCTGCATATTTATTGAGCGAAGCCGCCAGCGCTTCATGCGGGTTGTCAACCGAAGTGACTTCGTTGGGGTTGAATGCCACCGGACGGTTGAAAATATCGGATTTTACCGCTTTCCCGTCGATGTACCGTTCCAGCGACAAAATTTCCGTTCCCCTTGCATCCATTTTAATCAGATCGAGGTTTTTCTTGTCGTTAAGCAATCCAAACCGGAGTGAAAAATTATCATACAGGCGGTTCAGCATTTCGCGCAGTGCTGGATTGGCTTCCAGCCGGTCGGCTTCGTTGCGATACAGGTGGTGATAAGTGTCCCGTATTTCGATGTAAAGGGATACTTTCTGCTTTTGAACGGTATTTATGTCTAATGGGTGGAACATCGGCTGCAAGCCTTCGAGATTTCTTAAATAGCCAATACGATTGTTTTCGTCGGACACCAGAGAACCTTCCCGGTAATGAGGTAACAACTCAGTTTTGAACGGCACGGGTTTCATCGTTTCCTCACGTTCGCTCACCTCCAGTTCATTTTTAAAACTCTCAGGCAGTTTTTCCTTTCCGTCTCCGTTTATAAAATGTGATTTTCCATTTTTAGAGGATTCTTTTTCCTGTTGCCTTCTCTTTTTCATTCCTTCGTAATGCAACCGCTCCCGCCATTCCATGAAAGGAATTTCCTGTTGCTCCTGTTTTTTGGGCTGTTGGTTCCTTCTCCGGTTAGGGTGTCCCTGCTGGCTGCGTTCTTCTTTGGAAAGGCCAAATAATTCGTACAAACTGATTAACGGTTCCTGCGTAATAGCCTGCCGGGGTTTCGCCTCCGTAGCTGGCTCTTTCTGAATGGCCGTATCGTTCATATCGAAAAGCGTACCCTGCCCTGAATATATTGGTTGTTGTTTTTGGGGGTCGGGTTTATTTTCTATCGTAGGTTTTACCGCTCCGGTATGATTATCGTTGGGGAACCAATCATCCTCGATAGCTTGCCAAAAGGGATCGAGGTCATTGGAATCTAATTCAAACGCCGGTTTGATTTCTACGGTGGCTGCTGCCTGTTGTTCCGGTGTGTCCTGTGCATGGGATTGATAACGCTGCAAGTCCAAATGCCGGGAGAAATCTTCTTTCAGCATTTGCCTCAGGTCTTTGGCAATTCCTTCAATGCCGCCTTTGTAGGTGAATACCATTGCCGGTTTGCCATAAGGGTCGGTATCGACTTTGGCATCGGTGTAAACCACCCGGTCAAAGGTTTTAAATCTGTTGCTGACCATTATGCCATTGGACAAGGTGCGTGACTCGATAAATGCCTGTTTTTCAGGTTTCGAAACGGACTGGTCTTGTTGTTCCCGTTTTTGCAGAATAATGAGGTCGCTGCCAACCTCAGTTCCCGCATATTCGCTAAACAGGTTATTTGGAAGCCGGATGACGGAAACAGGTTCGCAATTGGACATCAGGTATTCCCGCACTGGGCGGTTTGCCGGGGCATTCAGTACACCCTGCGAGGTAATGAAAGCCACCAGGCCTCCCGGTCGTATCATGTCCACCGATTTCAGAAAAAAGTAGTTGTGGATGGAGTGCGAGGCAATCCTTTTAGCCGGGTCGGTGCCAGAGAAAAAAGCGGGGTCAAATACGGCCACATCCCCGAACGGGATATTGCTTGCTGCCACGTCGTAATAACCGGTATATTTTTTTTCAATGCTCTCAAAGCCTTGCACCCTTACCTTGTCTTCAGTGTGAAGGTGTTTGAGTATCATTCCGGTAATCGGGTCTTTTTCAAAACAGGTTACTTCTGTATCCGGGGAATGCTGTTTAAAAGCATGGGCAAATACACCTGTCCCGGCGCTCGGGTCAAGCAATCGGGAAGGTTTGATTCCACTGTCACGGAGTGTACCAGCCAAAGCATTTACTACTTCCGGCGGCGTGTAGAATGCCGTCAGGATGGAATTTTTCAGACCGTCGGAATATTGTTTATACTCTTTTTCATCGCGGGCATTTTCCCTTAAAACATCATGCAGTTCATTTATCAGGGGATTGGCTAAGCCGCTAACCGGAACCGGATCAAGTATTTCTTTAATTGCCCCGAAACCGGAATACCGGTCGAGTATTTCCCTTTCGGCGGCTGTTGCCTGACGGTTCTCCCGTTCAAGGGTAAACGCCGTTTTTATCGCGTCGATATTTGCCCGCAGGTGCACTTTTTTATTGTAAGCCATCTTCGAGCAGTATTTCGACGGTTCCCGTCAGTTCGGTATATAATTCATCGTAGTGCAAAGTACCGGCAAAATCATCCGAAAGGTTGTATTTGTCCAGTACTTCACTGCAAAGCGGTAAGATTTGAAGGGCAATTTCCTTTGCACTTTCTTCAGCTATCTCATTAGGGAACTCGTTCCACAGGATATGGACAAGGGTGTTGTAAAGGGAAAAGTGAAGTCCCCGGAAAAGTACTTCTGACGCCAGTTCTCCGGCTTCTGGGTGTGTCAGTCCGTCTTTTATGGCATTGCTGTACGTTTCTGCTGCGGCGTCGGCGCGCTCCATTATAAAAGCTGTGTTTGCATCTCGGTCCGGGAAGTTTTCTTTCAGATAGGAAAGAAGGGATAAGCCGTAATAGGACAACTCCTTTCCGGGTTTATTTTTTATGTTTCTCATGATAATGGATATTTAGTGGTTGAAAAAGGGAAGGGTTATCAGGCAAAAGCGTCCCGGGTTCCCACCCGGAGCGCACCACTAAAATATCCGTAACTCAACAACAATAAACAAAGAAATGTTATGCCTATCGAAGAAAGCAGCGGTATATTCAGTGGTAAATTATAACCATTCCCGGTTGAACTTATCTTCTTTTGGTCTTAGCCGAAACATCCTCACAACAGGATTCAGATTTTGATGCCGCTTTTCTTTGCAGCAGGCCTGCGTGCCTCTTGTTTAAACTGATTTTCCGTAGGCTTTTGCTGTCCCTGCTTTAATGGCTCTTTCACGTTTTTGGTTGCTTCGTTGGTTTTACCATCGTTGTTGACGGCTACCTGCGTTTTGCTCTCTTCTGCAGGTTTGACTTCTGCACCCTGTTTTTTTACCTTATCCGGGTTCCACCTGAAAAAGTCGAATTTCATTTTTTCAGGATTAGGCTTTACCCATGCGTTGAACGGTTCGCCTTTGTCGTCTTTCAGCATTCCCCTGATGTAAGTAGCCTGTCCTGCTTTGAGGAATTCCTGTTGTTTTTCAGTCAACTCAACCCCAAGCAATTTTTTTGGAATGTAGAGCTGTTTTTGTTTTCCTGTTTCCCCTTCCGGTGCGTTTTCTTTCTGCTGGCTCCGGATTTCCTTGTTCTCTTTTGCATAACGGCTACGGTCGAGCCCTTCATAAGAGAAATCAAACTTTTTATCTGAAGCATTGATTTGGATATATCCATCAAAGAAACGGCCGGTGCGGGAAACCATTTTCTCTACCAACACTTTTTCGCCTGCACCGAGCCTGAGTTGCTGGTCTTCAGAAAGGTCTGCCCCCTTGATTTTATTGGGAATAGAAATGTTTTCCACGGGTAGGGCTTCCAGTTTGTTGGTGAGCCGGTCGAGTGAAACGAAAGCCGGAATTTTCTGTCCGGGCGTAGGTTCCAGTTCAATCACCCTGCCTGCATTCAATGATTGCCGCAGGTTTTCCTTATCCTGTGCATTAAGAAGGACACCGTGAAAAGGGGCATCCAGGTTGGGTTTTTCCTGCCAGTAATGCGGGATGATTTTGAGCGAACCATCAGCCTGTTCTTCTAGCGATACGCGCCCTTTGGTAGGAACGCGAATACCTGATTCCAGTTCAGGATTTAAAGGAATCATTTGCGGGGATTTGTGCCCGTAGGACATGGCTTTCAGGAGGGGTTCCAAATCAGCGGGATTGATGCCGTACTTTTGGATGTCCTGCCGGTCTATTTTACTGACATCCATTGGCTGGAAAGCGCTTTGGGACGTTTCGTCACTGCTACCCTGGTTTTGATGCAGATTTTGTTTCTGTACCTTTTCAAGGTATTCTGCCGGATTGACACGGTGCAGTTCCATTTCGTGGGGGTCGAGGTCGATTTTAACAAGCTTATCCAGCATTTTTTCTGTCATCAGGAAAAATCCGGTGTGAGAGGGTTGCTGCGCCTGTTCCAGCATTTTTTTGAAGAACGTCTCCAACATAGCTTCATTTGTGTTCACTGCAAAAAGACTGCTTTGGTTTTTCGCAGTCGGTTCCGTGGTCTGGATGTTGCCTTTTTCATCCATACCGGTTACGGCTTTTACTTTGCCGTCTTTTGCGTCTTTGACGAGTAATACTTTTTTTTCGTCGTTACTGATTTTTTCGTCCATCTTACGAATGTTTTAGTTATTGCACCACTATTGATGCACGGACGAAAATAAGGGGAACTGACTACCAAGTAAAGGGATATACGAATGGTGGCAGTTTGAGGAACTATGGTGGTAGTTTGTGGCGCTTATGAGTGCCTAATTACAGATTTCTAAATAATACCTTATGTAATTCTGAGTTAGTTTAACCCGTCAATTACTTTCATCATATTCAAAATCCATCCTTTGGGTGAAATATCGCCTTCAGAATAACTATGTAATTCCCCAGTAATTGTTTCAGATGTATAAACGGTTTTTATTTCCCCGTTAAAGGAAAATTCATCATGACCTTTTTGGTTGAATATACTTGTCAACGTATCAACAAAAGTATCAGCAGTCTCCTGATTGTCAAAAATGAGGCTGGTTAAACGTTGACGTTTATAAAAAATAGTTAGTTCTGCTACGGTTTTTGGTGTTGTCATATTTTGTGAATATAATTGATAACATCTCAAAGGTACAAAAAAATCATAGTGTTATTGGTTTCAATATATCGTTAAAACGGCTACGCAGCCACATTTGTAACTGTCCCTGGAGTTACAGAGAATGTTTTTGTCGTTCCTGAAAAATTAATTTTGAGCCGCCTTTTCATTATTCCTTTTGCGGCAACAAATGACAAAGCGCCGGGTCATTTTTTATTCGGATTAGTTCCTCACTAACAATTTGTTTTGTTTCTTCCTTGATGCGGGTGTAATTGTCCTGTATCATCTCTTTCATACGGTTAATACCGTTCCCGTCCACAAAATTGGTGATAACCGGGATCTGCTTGTATCCTATGGTTTCGGCGGAAACCTTTGTACTGTCCACCACAATTTCAGCATGGAAAATCTTTTGCTCTATGCGTTCATCGAAATTGTCGGCAACTGCCCCGACAAACATCCCCTGGGTAAGTGTGGAAATTTTGCTGGCGGGAATGAGGCTGTCTAACTGGGTGCTGATAGAAGTTGATTTATCGTTGCGGTTGATGGTCATTGACTGGCGTTTTTGCAAAACCTTCCCGAAACGTTCCGACAGGCTTTTGGCCGTGTCGCCCACAACCTGGCCGGAGAAAATATTACCGACAGTATTCATCACTACGGCAGCTTCCTTATCCCCGTAATCGCGCTTTAACTGCGAGAAATCCTGAAAGCCGAGCAATACCGCCACCTTATTGCTACGGGCTGTGGCAATCAGGTTATCCAGTCCTTTGAAATAAATGGTTGGCAACTCATCAATGATAACCGAGCTTTTTAACTGTCCTTTCTTATTGATAAGTTTTACGATACGGCTGTTGTAAAGGCCAAGCGCTGCACCGTAAATATTTTGGCGGTCGGGGTTGTTCCCTACAACCAGCACTTTCGGGTCATCGGGATTATTAATGTCCAGCGTAAACTCGTCTCCGCTCATTACCCAATACAATTGTGGTGAAATCATCCTCGAAAGAGGGATTTTAGCAGATGCAATCTGCCCCTGCAATTGGTCCTGTGCCCCAGACATCCACGCATCCATAAAAGGGGAAAGATAGTTCTCCAGTTCGGGGTAACTTGTCAGGATTGGGAAAATATCTTCATATCGCTTATTCAGAAACTCAATGGCATGGGGGAACGTGCAATACCGGCCTTCCTTGTATATGCGTAAATACCAAATAATGGCTGCAAATAGGATAATCGGTGATTCTACAAAAAAGTCACCCTGCTTTTGCACCCATGTCCGGTTCAGGTTCAGCATGATGGTATAAGCGCTTTCGTATGCATCGGAAATATCGCTCATAAACGAGGGATTAATTGGGTTGCACCGGTGCGAACGTTCCGGGTCGTCGAAATTGATTACATAAAATGTCGGGACTTTTTTGTATCCGCGTTGGTTTTTCAACAGGTGGTTATATGCAATCGTCGAGAGGTCGGGGAACTTGAAATCATAGATATACAGTGAATACCCTTTTTCTATCTGCTGCTTTATGAATTGGTTGATTACCGCATAACTCTTCCCTGAACCAGGTGTTCCCAACACAATACCTGCCCGGAAAGGGTTTACCACATTAATCCAGCCGTTGTTCCATTTCTTTTTGTAATAGAAACGGGTCGGCAGGTTCACAGAATATTCATTTTTAATCAGGCGTGTTTCCTGCATAAAAGATTCGTTTTCGGTATTGAAAACATCATCCATCATGTTGTTTTTTAAAAGACGGCTCATCCAAACGCCACCAGCCAGCAGGCAAAGATAACCGAAAGCCATTGTAAAAATGTAGAAAGCTGTTTTGGCAACTAATGGTAACGGCAAATCCAGCAGCCACCAGTTGAAAAAGAAAAAAACAGAGCCGACAAATAGAAATGTGATAATCTTGCTCCAAGTGATTTTTTCCTGCTTAACGCCTTTTGTTCCGAGACAGGATAAAGCCAGAAACACCACTGAGAAAAGTTTTGTGTAAAAGATGTTGCCAAATAGTTTAGCGGTGCGGTTGAAATTAAGGAGTATTTTATCTACTACACCGATATCGATACCCCATTCCACCATCGACTGGTAACAAAACCAGTAAATATTTATGACCACAAACAAAATACTCAGTGCCCGCATAAAATCCATGATTTTAGCCAGTGCTCTCAAATCGTCTTCTTGTTGCATAATACTTCGCTTTTAGATGTTTGGGAAGCGAAAGTAGAAAGCCAAATATGGGAAAAACCTGATTTGAAAATACTGGCAGCTTGTGGCGTAGTAATGGCAGCATGGGGCAAGGAAGTGTGGTTGAAGAAATGTATTTCAATTTTATCTTGATAAAAATGTATTGAAATCTCAATTTTATCCTGATAAAAGTGTATTTTTACATCAAATTTAAATGGATAAATGTATGTACCGGGAATCAATTGTCAGCTTAAAAAAATGGAAAGAAGATAAATTCCGTAAACCGCTTATTGTAAGAGGCGCCCGACAGGTAGGGAAAACATGGCTTTTACAGGAGTTTGGCCGTACCTCCTATGACAAACTCGTCTATGTAAATTTTGAAGAAACCCCGGCATTGCAGAATATTTTTTCCAATGATTTTGACATTGAGCGAATCATCACGGTACTTCAAATACAGGCTCAAACAACGATAACAGCAGAAGATACACTGATTGTTCTTGATGAGATACAGTCGGCGGAACGCGGGGTGACTTCCCTGAAATATTTTTGTGAAAACGCCCCACAATACCATATAATTGCTGCCGGTTCACTGCTTGGGATGGGATTGCACAGCCAGGTCTCGTTTCCGGTTGGCAAGGTCGATTTCCTGGACTTACGCCCACTTTCGTTTTATGAATTCCTGCTTTCATTGAATGAATCGGCGCTGGTCGATGCGTTAAAGGCGAAGAACTGGGGCGTCATTTCCATCTTTACCGAAAAACTGAAAGAATATCTACGTTATTACTTCTACGTGGGGGGAATGCCAGAAGTCGTGTCTGCTTTTGTCCAGACCCGCGACTGGCAATTAGTCCGCCGGATTCAAAGCAGGATACTTAACTCGTATGAAGGTGATTTTTCAAAACATGCGCCCAATGAGACCGTTCCCCGGATCCGGATGGTTTGGCAAAGTATCCCTTCGCAACTGGCCAAAGAGAATAAAAAATTTGTGTACGGGGTTATCAGGGAAGGCGCCCGTGCCAAAGATTTTGAGTTGGCCATCCAGTGGTTGGTGGATTGCGGCTTGCTGCTAAAAAGCCACCGGGTATCAAAACCGGGAATCCCGCTGGCAGCATACCAGGAAATTTCCGTATTCAAATTATTCCTGCACGATGTCGGCTTACTTGGCGCCATGGCAGGACTGGATGTACGGACAATTATTGAAGGCGATGAAATCTTTACCGAGTTCAAAGGCGCCCTCACCGAGCAGTACGTGATGCAACAACTGCGTTTGAACAGCGAACGGTATATCGGTTACTGGACAAACGAAAGGAGCACTTCCGAAGTTGATTTTGTCATTCAGGAAGAAGGAAAGGTCATCCCGGTTGAAGTAAAGTCGGGTGAAAACCTGAAAGCGAGAAGCTTCCGGCTGTTTTGCGAAAAATACAAACCTTCAAAGGCTATCCGGACATCATTAACCAATTATAAGGAAGAAGAGTGGATGATAAATGTTCCATTATACGCCATTGGGGAAGGGAATTTGTAAACAGCTCACAAAAAATGAAGATTTCGGGATATTTGGTTTATCTTTTCTTGTAGAAATGCACTTGAAGTACAGAAATACTCAAAAATATAAACCAAAAACAATATCCGAT
>JAGVVH010000520.1 GCA_019135895.1 Bacteroidota bacterium
TGGAGGCAATTAAGATTACAACGCAAAGTGCATTCCCAAAACAGATAATTTAATTCATGAATAGCGATTTCATTTTTTCTAAATTGTCGGTGGAGAAATTGCCCAATTTGTTTTCTCATGTATGAAATGGTTACTTATCCATATTCAGAAGAGAGACATTGACAGTACAACCGACAATGTTGTCAGGTACCGTTATAGTAGTATCCAGAGGCAAAAATTGACCGTTTTCAAGAGAATCAATGTCAGCAAAATGAATAGAATATTCACCATATCGAAATGTCTCAATTTTGTATTTTCCTACGGAATCCGTGAGAATGGAAGCTGAAACATACTCGCCATCCATTATAGAAACTTCAATCCCTTCAATAGGGGCTCCTGAACTATCTGAAGTGACGGTCCCTGTGATATAAAAATTATAATTGTCACAATCTACACATCCGTAACAAGCTTGGAAAACAAACATTAATGCAGTGAAGCTAAAAAGGCCGAAAAATTTTCTGATGAGCTCTCTTTTTCTTTGTTGGATTTTGTTAAACATGATTTATATTTTTAATGAATGAATTATTATAATAATATTGTTTTAGAAAGACAAAAGTAATAAAATATTTTGATTAACAACAAAACATAAACTGAAAAAGTCGGTAAATTGTATATCTTTGCGCACTTATTTTTTATATATGAAAAGAGCTGACTATATATTTGAGACCAGTTGGGAAATTTGTAATAAAGTAGGGGGAATACATACTGTTATATCCACCAAAGCTTTTACGGCAGTTGAAAATTTAAAAAACAACTACATTTGTATTGGACCGGATTTATCGAGGGAATCAAATGGGCATCCTGATTTTGTTGAAGATAGTTCACTTTTTAAAAACTGGATAGCTGTTGCGCATGAGGAGGGACTTAGAATCAGGGTTGGAAGGTGGAAAGTGAGTGGAAATCCCATTGTTATTTTAGTAGATTTTTCAAATTACTATGAAAAAAAGAATGAGATTCTGACTCAATTTTGGCTTAAGTATAAGTTGGATTCCATTTCAGGGCATTGGGACTACACCGAGCCGGCACTTTTTTTCGGTTATGCTGCGGGAAAAGTTATCGACAGTTTTTACCGTTTTCATTGTAGTGCCATGGATAATATAGTTGCTCATTTTCATGAATGGATGACTGGTACAGGAATTTTATTTTTGGAAGATGTAGCGCCTCAGATAGCAACGATTTTTACCACTCATGCCACCGTCCTTGGACGTTCTATTGCCGGCAACGGGCTTCCGCTTTACGGTGATATAAGTCATTATAATCCGCAAGATATGGCCATCAAATTTGATGTCCAGTCAAAATTTTCCTTAGAAAGCCTTTCCGCCAATATTGCGGATGCTTTTAGCACCGTGAGTGAAATTACCAATCAGGAATGTTCCTCTTTTTTACAGAAACCTGTTGACATTGTGACAATTAATGGTTTTGAAAATAATTTTGTGCCGCAAAGGGACGAGTATGTAAGAAAAAGGAAAGTTGCTCGAGAAAAGTTGATTCAGGTTGCATCTTCTCTGATGCAGCAGCAAATCGCTCCGGATGCACTTTTTGTCATAAATAGCGGTCGATATGAATTTAAAAACAAGGGAATAGATCTCTTTATCAAAGGACTTGCCCAATTACGCAATTGTAATCTTGGTAAAGAGGTGGTAGCTTTTATTACTGTTCCTGCCGGAACAAGCGGTCAAAGGGAAGACTTATTGAAGAACATGACACTTCCTGTTTCCGATACTCCGATTCAGAGTGATTATGCCACTCATCCGTTGCATGATGCTGGTCATGACCCTATTATACAACTGTTAAAAGAGCTCAATTTGAATAATGCACCCGAGTGCAAAATTAAAGTGGTATTTGTTCCGGTATATCTGAATGGCTATGATGGCATTTTTAATTTATCCTATTATGATTTGTTGGTAGGCTTTGATTTGTCTGTTTTTCCTTCCTATTATGAACCGTGGGGTTATACGCCATTGGAAAGTGTTGCTTTTGGCATTCCTACTGTGACTACTTCTTTGTCGGGATTTGGAAAGTGGGTTAAAGATAATTTTGGAAATCAAAGAAGTGCTTGGGTTATTGAGAGGAGTGATACCAATAATGAAGAAGTCATTGGGAAAATTGCAGAAGCTATTTGTTTTTTCACACATGCTTCTGCCGAAGAATCAGCACTCATTTCTCGCAATGCAGTTGAAATTTCCCAAAAAGCATTATGGAAGAATTTGTATAATAATTATTTACAACTTTATGATATTGCCATTTCCAAAAGCAATGAGCGATATGAACTCTATAAAAATAAAACCTCCGGCATAAGTATGCTGGTGGATAAGATTGAAAAACCAAAGCCCAAATGGAAACGTATTATTGTTAAATCGGCACTGACTGAAAATCTTAAACCTCTGAATGAAATTGCCTATAATTTGTGGTGGAGCTGGAATTATCAGGCTAAAGAACTTTTTATCGAAGTCGGGGGTGAGGATTTGTGGAAAAAGTATGAAGAAAATCCGGTCTATTTGCTACAAATGCTACCTTTGGAAAGAATTGACCACTTTGATCAGGATAAGCAATTTTTGAAAAAACTCGGGAAAGTATATAAAGATTTCAAAACTTATCTCAATACCCCGTCTCATCGTTCCGAAAAAAAAGTGGCTTATTTTAGTATGGAATTCGGAATCAGTAATGAATTAAAAATTTTTTCCGGAGGGCTCGGCATGTTGGCCGGCGACTATCTTAAAGAGGCCAGTGATTGTAATGTTAATATGGTTGGGGTGGGATTATTGTACCGTAACGGGTATTTTACTCAGCAGATTTCTCTCAACGGGGAACAGGTAAATCTTTATCCATCCCAGAGTTTTTCTAAATTACCTATCTTTCCGCTTAAAGAAAATAATGGAGATTGGAAAAAAATAAGCATAGCTTTGCCCGGTCGTAACTTGTACGCTAGAATTTGGCGGGT
>JAGVVH010000445.1 GCA_019135895.1 Bacteroidota bacterium
AATCTATGTTTTTACTTGCATTTTTGCTAATTCCCAGATCGAAAGTTATTAACTTATTATGTTGATTATCAACCTAATGCCAGAATAATCCGACTTTCTCAGCAAACCCTATGTACACAAAAGTCCTAACATACCGTAAAAGTAATTTTTGAAATAATTGTCCTATTCTTTATTGCAGTGTTTAACTTCTTTAGTCAAACCTCCTTTTATCAGAACAACAAACTCAACATCACGTGGTGGCAGACACAGCATATCGTTACACGACATAAAGGTTACATTTCCACAAACTGTCACAGGGTAGTGAGTTACGAATATCTTCTGACGGAACTCTGCCTTTATGTTGTACATTCCAATATCCATTCCATAGGTATTATCATATTTAACTTCGGGCAGGGAAACTGGATAAGGTCGGCCATTGAGTGTATAGCCGACAGGAGCCTTGAAAGAAAAAACAGTAGGTACTGGTCCCCCTTCTGTAGTATCCATTGCATAAAGATGCCAGCCCTTATCAATTTCAGCGGTCATCACTATTTCGAATTTGTCTACTCCAACTTTCTGATATTCAAAAGTCCATTGAATCGACTCAGTAACCTGTGCATTAAGTGATACTGTTAATGCAACTGGCAAAAGGCTTATTAAAGTTTCCCTTATCATGTTTTAAATAGTATATTGGTGAAACCTTTTACTTGCCATACGTAAGTTAGGCAGATCATTCCAAGAACCATCAGAGTTCGACTTTTTAAAAAAAGTCAAAATGGAAGAACAATTTAATTTAAGATATAAAATCTCCAATCGTCTCTAAAGGTTATTTATTCCTAACTGATAGAAATCAATCTGGTTATTGCCTGAGACTCACCCAAACATATCCGTGTGTTTCTCTTTTTGGTATAAGTTTTGTCAGAGCGGGCCAAATCTCACCTCGTTCTTTGACCAACTTGGCATAATCTTCGTGACCTCTAATACGTAAGTTTTCATTAATAGCTTCATTCATTTTCTCATGATCATCTTTACATATTATTCGAAGCGTCTCTATGTAAGCGGTTCGATCTTTTGCATTTTCGTTATATTGCTTTTGCAGCAAATCTCTTTCCTTGATCTGGTCAGATGTCAGGCTTTCCGGCATAGGCTTATTAATAATATTATTGTTTCCAATAACCAGATCTAACTTGCCGTCGTTATTATAATCTGCGACTGCTACCTGAGTTATTCCGCATTTGCCGCCATTTATTTTATCTACAAATTCATCTGGTTCCAGTATACATTCAGCATCTCCGAATTTAGGAGCACCTAATACTCCTACGTTCTTATAGAAATAAACGCCTCCATTCTTTGATCCTCCAATAATATCCCACAAACCATCACCATCCCAATCAATAATAGCATCGGCAAAATGTGCAGGAAGGACTGAGATGTTCTCTGTTCCAAATACGGGATGAGTTTTTGTTCCTTCGTTAATTCGCAGCTTAACTCCGTAATCACTTCCGGTTAATAACAAATCAAAGTCACCATCGTTATCCCAATCACAAGCTTTCACAAAATCCACCTTGTCTTCGGCATTTCCAAGTGTAACAAATTTATATTTCTCTAAGTCGTAATCCCAATAATAGCCTAGAGTGATATAGTTGCCTGATTTATCCTTTAATGCCACCGGTTCATTGAATGAACCATCATTATTTCCATAAAAAATAAACGGATAACCAGCAAAACTGGCACATAACAAATCAATATTTCCATCACCGTTAAAATCCACAAACTGAGGACTTACGGCTGTACAACACCAATTATGTATTTCAGCATCTGCGCCACCAGCCTGTATAATCGAGAAGCCTTCAAAGGAAGGCACTTTTTCACTTCCAGTATTCTTATAAAATCTGAATCGGCCATTAAAGGTTCCGACAATAAGATCTTGCAAACCGTCTTTGTCAAGATCATAGATCGTTGGACCCGCATAAGAAGGTTTACAATCAATAGCATTATCACCCACCCGAATAAGAGTTGGCGTACCCATTTTCTGTGCTAATGCAGATGTAAATAATCCTGCCATTAATACCACAGTAATTAGTCGGTTTTTACTTATCATTTTCATCTGTTGTATTCTTTAATAACCTGGGTTTTGAATTAAACCTCCATTACCTGAAAGAGCAGCATCTGGAAATGGTAAAATCAGTTGATTATCACTTGTAATCTCGGATTTCAAATCTGAAATATTTAAGTCTCCTAAAATATAATATCGCACCATATCAAACCAGGGCTCATTGAACTCACCAAATAACTCAAGCTGTTTCTCAATCCTGATTGCCTCAAGGAACTCAGCTTTTGAGGAAGTACTAATTTCCAGCAGGCCTGCTCTGTAACGTATGGCATTTAATTTTGCCAAAGCCTCAGAATCAACTCCTGTAACAGCTTCCCTCGCCTTGGCTTCCGCAAAAATAAGATATAACTCACCCAATCTAAGAATGAATAGTGAATTTGCCTGTTCTCCGGTAACACTACCAAATGGATATTTATTATTTGGTCTCATGAGAGCAACATTGTCTTGAGCATGAGCATATGCAAAACGGGGGTCGAATCCCTCACCAGTTACTGGATCTCCATCATTTGGATCACCAACACTCTTATCTGCCGTCGATATTAGCAATGGACCGGGAGAGAATGTTGAACTTCCCGGTCGATCGATATGAGCTGGATATATTGATACTGGTGAAAAAATCACTTCTTTGGATTTAAAACCATTCCCGTAAATACTCTTAAAATCTGTCTCCAGTTCATATGTAGGTAAATTTATGATTTCCAGAGCCAAACGGGCGGCCTCTGTCCAATCACCCATATATAATAAGACTTTGGCCTTCATGGCCTTCGCTGCATCACGTGTTAATAGACCATAACTTCTTGCCGAGATTGGTGCATTCGCCATGGCATAATCAATATCTAACAGAATAGAATTATAGCATGCAAGTACTCCTGATCTTGGATTGTCAGGTGTCCCAGTAAGAGGTGCTTCTTGCAACACTATTCCCAAATCAGAATTTAAGTTATAAAACTGCCCAAAATTTCTTAATAAAAAGAAATGTGCCATAGCTCTTTGTAAGCGGGCTTCTGCTTTCATTTCAGTTCTTCTCGCTTGGTTCAAGCCAGGAATTTCAAAATCAGCTTCTAAGGCTTTGATCAGGTAATTAGCACGCATCAATAGAGAATAATAGGCTCTGTAATAACTGCTCAAATAACTACTTGTAACATCAACCCTATTTATAGACGCATCAACTCCTATACTTGAAGTTGTAGTGTAGTTCCCGGATAACAACATAGTTTGAGCTGTAAAAATATTTATTGAGCTATTTTTCCATGCAGTATATACCCCATTTAGTACAGCTTCCGTTTTTTTAGCATCAGTAAATGTAGTTTCCTCTGTCAATCTGTACAAAGGTTTTATGTTTTCAACCGAGTCTAAGACTTCACATGAACCGGTGAGAATGATGAACCACAGAATTACCGGAATATATTTTGTTTTTTTCATTTTAATTAATTTTAAAATTATAAACTAATTCTAACACCAAACGAAAATGTCCTTAAAAGAGGGAATGCATCAGTAATACTAGTTTCAGCTGTTATTCTATGTCCATAAGATGCTCTCCCTTCAGGATCTAATCCTCTAAATTTTGTCAGTGTAAAGAGATTTGTAGCAGATATATAAAACATGGCGCTCTTTAAGGGCAGCTTAGTAATCATATTTTCAGGTACATCATAATTTAGTCTGATGATCTTAAGCCTTAAAAATGATGCATCATCTAAAATTGCATCATTATTATCTGATACATTAAAATGATTACCATAAATAAGTCGAGGATATTTTGCATTAGGATTGTCCGGAGTCCAAGTATCATTAAGCGCAACAGGTGAGGCATTATACATAGGTCTGGTTGGATTCATCAGCAGATAATAGCTATCCCAAAATGCTTCAGAACCTACTGTAAATTGGAAACTTGTGAGTAACGAGAGCCTCTTATAACTTATTGTCGTATTGATACCTCCAAAGAAATCAGGTTCCATGCTTCCAATAACTTCCTGATCTTCGGCTGTAATTGTTTTATCATTATTCAAATCCTTATACAAATAATCGCCCGGGCCAGTATATGCGGTTTGATAAACTCCTGTTGGGGATGCATCATTGAGGGCATCAATTTCTGATTGTTGCTGTATTATTTTTACGACTCTATATCCTTTTATGACACCAATAGGCTGACCAACTGTAAAATACCGGGTTTGATATGGTGTTAAGGCATGACCTTCCATACTTTCAACCTTATTTCGATTTGCAGAAATGTTGAAACTAAAAGACCAGGTAAAATCATGGCTTCTGATAAGATTGGCGCCCATCTCCAATTCCCATCCTTTGTTACTCACATCTGCTAAATTACTTGTAAAACTTGATGCTCCTGACTCAAGAGGGTAAGGAGAAGCTACTAAGATACCAGATGTATATTTGTCATATATATCCAGATTACCAAATAAACGATCAGATAACACCGAAAAGTCAAATCCAAAATTAAATTCTCTGGTTGTTTCCCAGTGAATATCAGCATTGGGATAAGTACCAGAGGGAACAATGGTAGTTTCGCCAGGAAGATATTCTTTGTTGTGTCCAGTACCAGATTGAAAATATTGCAGATATAGAAAATCTGATACGTTTGCAGAACCTGATCTTCCATAGCTTGCCCTCAAAACTAATTTATCTAAGTAATTTATGTTTTCAAGAAATTTTTCTCTGTGCGCATTCCAGTTAAATGCAAAAGACGGGAAATAGGCTCGTTTATTTCCGGGTCCAAATTTTGAAGATTTATCAGTTCTAAAATTAATAGTTGTAGTGTAAATATCATTATATGTGTACTGAAGTCTGCCATAGATAGAGTTTAATCCACTGTTGGCTTCTCCATCTTCAGAACCCAGGTAATTAATGGCGGAAGCTGCATTCGTTAGAACATATTCATCAAGAAATCCGTTGTATCGAATGTAACTCCTGTGATAATTTGCTTTATCCCAAGAATTTCCAACCATCAAATAAATGCCATGCTTATTAATGAGCTTTTGGTAATTAGCCTGAAAGGTGATGGAGGTTTTCATTTGTTCGTTAGCACCGTTGGTTAAAGAGCTCTTAGCGGTAGATGATAATAACTTAGCTCTTAGAGGATTAAAATCTCTGCTCCTGCTTTTGAAAATTGCTGTGTTAGCATCAGCCCTGAGTTTAAATCCATTAAATAAGCTGGCTTCAATATAACCCGACCCAATGAAAGAGTTATAATGAGCTATCGTTTCATTTTCAAGTTTTGCGACACTATTTGCCTGTTCATAATAAAGCCTTCCTGTGCCGGGAGTTTGATAAATCCAATATTGTGGCCATCGCTGGAATAATCCATTATTATCATATATAGGATAATCAGGACGTACTATGAACATATCAATGATGTCGGCAGTATTAGCTATAGAACTGAAATCCCTGCTACCGTTATAATTCAAAGTTGTTCCAATTTTTAACAATTTGTTCGCCTCAGAGTCAATACTTAATCTGGCTCCGTATTTTTTAAAATTTGACTTTCTGATAATTGCTTCTTGATTCGTATGCGAAACTGAAATTGAATAATTTGTTTCCCTATTGCCGCCGCTTACATTTAGACTCCATTGCTGCATAGGTGCATTTTTCCGGTAAATCTCATCCTGCCAATCGGTATTTGCACTACCAAAAACAGGTATCTTCCTGCCCGTTGATATATCCAACACACTATCTCTGATTACACCAGTCGAGGGATCAATTACCTGAGAAGCTTCCAGATTACCAGATGAAGAAGCAGTACCCATAGCATAGGCATCAAGAGTGTTTCTGGCAATCATAGTATGGAGCTTTTTATAGCCTTCAGCATCCAGAAGTTCAAGTCTTTTAATAGGATTACTAAGGTTTAAACTATAATCTAAAGACGTGCGAATACCTGTATTTTTCTCTCCTCTCTTAGTATTAATTATTATTACACCATTGGCTCCCTGCGAACCATAAATTGCCGTTGATGCAGCATCTTTTAATACAGTTAAACTGGCAATGTCGTTTGGATTAACACTTAGTAATGGATTTTGGTTTTTAGCATAGTCATAGTTGGTAGCACTAAACTGAGGATCAGTATTAAATGGTATCCCATCTATTACATACAAGGGCTGGTTATTACTTCCGCCAAAGGGAGATGTAATTCCTCTCACCCGTACAATTGAAGCAGCGCCAGGTGCTCCTGAAGATTGAGTGATCTTAACGCCTTTGATTTGTCCTCCAAGCATTTGCTCAAAACTTATAGAACCCACGGATTTTGATTCAATCTCCCTGCCGTTAATCTGGGAGACAGAACTACCTACACTTGCTTTTTTCATCGTTCCATACCCAAGAACAATCACATCATCCATTTCTGTGACCTCTTCACTCATTTGCACATTAATAATCGTTCTTGATTGTACAGGAACAATAACATTTGAATATCCAAGAAAAGAAAAACCAAGAGTAGCGTTTGGATCTTTTACTTCAATAGTATAATATCCATCAGCATCAGTAGCCACCCCGGTGGAGGTTCCAATTATAATAACATTCACAAATGGTAAAGGAAGATCAGTTTTAGAGTCAGTCACTTGACCTTTGACAATAATTGGTTGCTGATCATTTGATATAATTTCCGATGCAATTACGTGTGTTGGCAAAGTTTCCTTAATAAGTATTACATTTTTATCTATTTCATATGCAAGTCCCGTGTTTGAGAAAATTGAATCAAGCGCCACCCTAATGTCTTCATTCTTGACATTGATATTAATATTTCTGTCAGTCTGACTTATTAATTTCTCCTGGTAAAGAAATCCTATACTCGTTTGGCTTTCAATAGAATTGATGCACTCCTTTAGAGAGGCATTATCTAAGTTTATGCTAACCATTTGACCAACAATCGGATAAGAGAGGCTCTGAGTCAGAATGAAAATGCCTGTCATGAGAATTGTCATGACACTTGCTTTGGGGGGATGTTTTTTATTCAACGAGAATAAATCGCTCATTTTTTTCATAACTTTGTTCGGTTAGGTTTAACATGTACATAATTCAAAAAATGATTAAACTTGACTTGAGCAGAATGCTAGCCCATCCTGCTCATTTTTTATTTAATCGTGATATTTTTACCTTCTAATTGAAAGTCAGCATCGCCAACTTTTTCTATCATTTCCACAATTACCTCAAAGTTTTCGAAGCGAGGAAGTTTGCCAGTAAAAACTTCATTAGCAGAATTACTATTCAAGAAAATCACATTGAGATCATACCATCTGACCATTTTCTCCATGATCAGGGACAGAGGTTCTTCATCGAAGATAAAGTATCCGGATGTCCATGCTATATACTTGGATGCATCAACCCGTTTTAATTCAGTTTCATTCGTTGTGGCATTAAAAATGAACTGTTGGTCAGAACCAAGAGTCAAAGATTGATTATATGTATTCTCTAAAAAGCTGACCTCAACTTTACCTGTTTCCAGAGTAAGAATCTGAAATGGATCATCTGAATAGGCGCTGATATTGAATGATGTTCCCTTGACCTCTATATCATAAAAAGCAGTATGGACAACAAATGGCATTTCATCCAGTTGGGCAACTTTAATATAGGCTTCTCCTGATAATGTAATTTCACGTTTCCCTGAGCAAAAATTAACCGGATAATCCAGTCGTGATTCTGCATTCAGCCATATTATAGTACCGTCGGATAAAGTTAATCTATATTCTCCCCCTCGTGGTGTTGTCAGACTGTTTTTCAGGTTGACAGAATTTTTCGAGTTCTTTTGTTCCTTATCTGAGTACATCAATCCTGATGAATCTATCACTAATACACTACCAGCCTCAGCAAGTGAAATTAAGGTATCAGATTTATCTGCCAGATTAATAACAGCACCTGTATGAAGAGTCAGGTGTGCTATCGATTTACCTGGCTCAATGGGCAACTGTAAACCAGCAGTGATATCCTTCTGTTCATTGTGGAAATGGGAAAAGGCAAATAACAAACTTATTAGCAGAGCAAGACTTGCCGCAATGCTTGCTACCCTCCGCATCATCAATCGTTTTCTTCGGGTATATCTGATGAAATCATAATAAGATACATCTAATTCTAATCTTTCATAAGCGCTGTATTTTATTTCTTTCGAATAATACTTTATCGCTTTTTGAAAGTATTCTTGATGAGATTTTTCTGATTGCAGCCATCTATTAAAGATGACCTGTTCCTCTTTGGTAAGCTTATTCTCAGCAGCTCTTCTAAAAAGCTGCCAATTGACTTCAATTTTCTTCTTCATATAATAAAGGCACCTAAATGAGCTAAAAGGGTTACATCAGGAGAAAAAATATTTTTGTAAGCCAAATCTGTCTGTCAGACAAGTGAAGCCAGGTTTGACTTAAGAATTTTTACTGCTCTTTTGAGATGGGTTTTGACAGTATTAACACTTACTTTGAGGTATTCTGCTATCTCTTCGTATTTCATTTCATTCTTGATCCTCAGATTGATTACCTTGCGCATTTGTTCTGGCAATGAATCTATCGCTTTTGTAACTTTTTCTATCCGATCTTCATATATCTGTAAATTTTCATTCTCTGCTTTTAAATAAGCTTCCCTGATTCGATCATTGTGAAGATCAATAATCCTGTAATGTCTTATTCTATTTAATGCTTTGTGTTTTACAGAGGAAAAAAGATAGTGTTTGATACTTTTATTGATTCTTATTTTTTCAGCATTGTCCCAAAGGTAGAAAAATACATCTTGCACAATGTCTTTCGCCTCTTCTCTATCATACACTATAGCTTCTGCAAACTCAGTCAAAGGCAGAAAGTATTTCTCATATAGTGACCTGAAATAATCAGGGTCACGATGAATTACATTATCCTGAAATAGTTTTAATTTCATAAAAGAATATGCTCATGTAACGGAACATTACGCGAAAGTAAATATAAGAGAATTCAAAGTGTATTATGAAATTAATTTGAGTTTGGTAAATAAATCATTTATTTACTTGACTGTAATTCTGTTCTTTCGATCATCAACTTGAACCGAGCCAGAAGGATTGGCTCAAATAGGATATCCTTGAAAATGGAAAAAATTCTTACTGAACTTTAACTGGTTCATAACAATGAAAATAACTGTAATCCAATTTTTAGATGTCCTTGCGGATATTGCCTTTACCTTACTGAGGTTATAACCATTTTTCCCCTGACCAGATTTGCCTTCTACCTGCTTCTTCAAATCAGTGCTTTCATTGTATGCTTCCCAGCCAAGAATATTGATTCGCACTCCTAATTTGCATGCTGACACCCAGCTTCATACCAAATTCAACATTGACCTTGTCCTTGCCCCTTACTATCGGTCTGATATGTGACTGACAAATGCTTACTATCTGGTTTTCAATACTGTGTGCATGATATTTAGAACATCTTCTCCTTCTGATCACTGCTAATACTCCGGCAGTAAATGTCTGCAAGTCTATCTCACGGCAAGGAGTCGCCAGTTTTACCCACCGGTTCTTCTTATCAAGTTTTATCTGAAAGGGTGTTTTGATCTTCTCAATACTCATCTGTCTACCGATTAACACTTGATGATATTTGCACAGTTTTCTGGCCATAAGATATCAAAAACTTTCAGATAATTATTTAAAAAGATCTCATATACTATTAATATTCTGATGATTATAATTTTTTTCAATTAAATCCTGAAAAAATGGTCTGTTCATTTATTTTCATTTGAGCACATAAACCATTGCATCCCTGTACGATTCCAATTCATGAGTTTATAAATAACTGATACAGAGCATAAAAAAACAGGAGATGTTTTCTCCTGTTTGGTCGGTCTGCAGGGACTCGAACCCTGGACCCGCTGATTAAGAGTCAGCTGCTCTACCACCTGAGCTACAGACCGGAATTAAAACGGTGCAAAAGTACACTTTTTCGGGAATTGTCATCAAAAAAATGTATATACCTGATTATTGATTCACTATTGTGCCGGAACAATCTCCCTTATGCAGCTACGCTATTGTGTCAGCACTATCATCCCCTCCCGCGGAATAGCCCGGTAAATAATCTTCGCCTCGGCCTTTGGGAGCCATATCTTGATATATGGTACATACGGCGGAATCTTCATCCTCGCAACAGCCCTCATCGTCACGGAAGCATTCCGCATCCTGTCCTTCAGGTCAAAAACGAACCTCGCCCGACGGTCAGCTCCAATGGTGTCTTCCTGTTGCTCAAAGAAGAACCGGATATTACGGTCAGTGTCAAGCGTGAAAAATACCGCCTCAAAATCAGTGGTGTCAGGCTTTTCACTCTCAACCACCTGCGACGTATCCCTGGGCGCAATCTTCACACTCACCGGATCCTTCATAAAGGTTGCCTGCATACCTGTTATAGTCAGCGGTGTGGAAAGCATTTTGTAAATGGCCTCCTGGTTTGCACTATGAAAAAATGGCGAGATATCATACTCATCAATTTTAACCGTCCTCACCGGCAATCCTTTAATCAGCAGCTGAATCACGCTGTCGCGAACATTGATCAGCAACCCCACCGAGTCCGACTCCGCCAGCTTCACCTGAGAATTCAGGAATGCCTTGTTTCGTATCATATCAATGTATCCGGGGATGGCACACAGATCTATCGTGTCTCCCTCCTTCTGCTCCAGCAAAGCGAAATACGCATCGTCAAACTCATTCACGGCACGGCTGACAGCCAAAACCGACATCACCAGATAATAGATGATGAAAACTGCCAGCAGAGAAGCGGCAATTATCAGCCATTTTTTTCTTTCGCGGTTCATCGCTTCAGTTCTTGTCAGTAAATATAAACTCTTGATCCCACGCTCAGCGATTTGAACACAACCTCGAGGTCCTCATCGCCAAGCCTGATGCATCCGTGCGTCACGGGCATCCCGAGCTGCCTCTGATAGAGTGTCCCGTGAATAAGATAACCGTCGCCGAGGCTCATGGCATACTTGCCCAGCACGCCGAACTCATATCTCGACGGATCACTGGCCCCGGGTATGGGCAGACCCTCCTCCACAAATGCCCAGTCAGGCTTACGCCATACCGGATTGGTTATCTTTCCCAGGATACTCAGTCTTCCACGCGGAGTCTTGAAAATCCATTCCTTATCGCCCTCTTCAGTCTTAAGGAGCGTG
>JAGVVH010000293.1 GCA_019135895.1 Bacteroidota bacterium
ATCGCCTCATCCAATCCATCAATCACCGGAACACGTGGCGCGGTCAGGGCTGAACGGATGGTTTCAATGTGCTCGCCAAGTTCATATATGAAACCAGCTGCCCCAATCTCATCCAGCGCATCCAACGCCGCCCGTCTCTCATCCATGTTACTTAAGCCAGCGCAAGTAACGTTTTCTGGTGTTTTCGTTAGTTGTGTATCAAACTCCAAACCTTGTTCCATGTGCCTAATTTCTATCTTCATAGTTTATAAAATCCCCATTAAAGCTACGATAATCATACCTAATCCAAGGAATGCGCACACAGCTGTAACACCATCCCAGAATCCTAATTTATAAATCTCTTCATCAGACAGCATAATTCACATCATTTATTAAAGGGTTATACGAAATCATAGTGCAAAGCGTGTTATAAACTCCGCACATTGCTACAACTGGTGGTTCAAAATAGAATATTTTATGATTGTCGTTCATTTTTGATCTCCTTTTAAAACACTTTCCGATGCTGCATATCCTAATTTATCTTGCGCCATTTCTTTCTCCATCATCTTAATGGCTTCCATTGCTGGGGCGACCCCATAAGAGTGATAATCCTGCAATAACCACTCAACATAATTTGCCGCATCCATTAGCTCTTCTTGGATGTGGGTTAGTTTTTCTTTAACTGTGGCGGCGTTGCCGGACAAAGTCGTGCCGTATTTCTTTATTCCTACAGCACTGCGGGATTGCAGCTTAGCGCATACAGCATCAACGATTGGGTCGGTTTCTTCTTTAGGAACATTCCTGCAACCCGGAATATCTTGGCAACAAGTGCAGTTAATACTACCTGGGTCAAGCCATAGTTTCATGATTCATCCTTCTTGAAAACACCATCAACTGTTTTACCAGTTCGCTTTGCAATAATATTGTACGCATCTTCAAGGCAGTCTTCAGCATTAAGACCCATACAAGCAGCGCCAACGATAACAGTTACAATGATGTCGCCATATGCGTCGGCTATTTCCTGTTTTTTATCTTTTGAAAGCGCACCTGCTAGCTCTCCAACTTCTTCCATAGTCTTTAACGCTTGTTTAAATTGGTTTCCGTCAAAGATAATTCCTTTGTTACGGCCCCATTGGCGTACATTTTCAAATAGTTCATTAGTCATTTAAGTCTCTCCAAAAATCATATTCATCATCATCGGTTTCAATCTCATTAACAGCGTTAAATAAAATGCTGTCTAATAGAACTAAAAAATCACACGTTTTTTTCACTTCTTTGTCTTTAGAAAAAAGATCCAAAAGATATTGGGTATAATCATGAGCAACCTCTAATTCTTCATCTGACAAAGATAAAATATAACTTTCTAAGTTTTTAATTTGTTCCTTTGTTAATTTTAATTTTTGTTCAGATATATTTTTTTCTTGTTTTATGCTTTTCATTTCGATGTCAATGGCTTCTATTTCGCATTTTATAGAGTCAATTAATAACATTAACGGATCATATTTATGTTCCGGAATAAGCACATCTAACGCTGCCTGCAATCTGTTGCGCGTATCTTGGTACGATTCTAACGTTGCTGTGTCCTTATATCTTTCTGATAAAATTCTCATCTCGCGTCTCCTTATATAAACAGATTACTCATTACTAGAACTTGTGTCAACAAGTTTGTTTGAAATATTATTTCTTTCTCGCTTTCATAATACACTGCGCCCAATATGTTGGGTTCTTATAGCCACGCTTGTATCCTAACTTAATAAGGTCTTCTATTGATTTGGCTGCACGTTGTTCCATTTTTTTCTGTTCTTTATCCAATTGGATAGATAAGACGGCAGCATTGCTCGCAACAGTTTCTATCTTAATTGATTCGTCAAACTGGAACTCATAATTACAGCATGGGCAAAAGCGCGCTGATGCGAATACAGCTTCAAAGCACTGTGGGCATTGTTTGCGTGGGGCGTCTCCTCCTCGCCCTTCTTTTTTGTCATCACCTTTAATCTTATCAATTGGGCCATGGCGCTCTAAGTTTCCGCCAAAATCTAGGAGCAAAGCATTTTGCTTCCCGTGGTATAAACGGGCGGCTCTTCCGACCATTTGTACCCATAGCCCTTTAGATTGAGTTGGTCTCATACAAAACACGAGATCCAACATTGGATTGTTATAGCCAGTTGTAAGGATTGCATTATTAACTAAGCACTTTAATTCACCTGATTTGTGTTTGTTTATCCAATCATCACGATCAAAACTAGGCGTCTTGTCTGTGATAAATTTGGAATCAATACCATATTCGTTTAAAATATCATTGATATGTTCTGCATGTTCAGTGCCAGAAGCAAACCCAAGCCACGACCTTCTTCCTTCTCCGACCCTTATAACCTCTTCTATACACGCTCTTGTTAAGTGCTCCTTGTCTACGGCCTTTTCTAGTGCACCTGGGGCGAACTCTTTGCCCTGCATTTTAACGCCATCTGTGCTTAATATTGTTTTTGTCGGTGCAGATATAACCTCACATAAATATCCGTCTTTAATTGCGTCAATAATATTGTATTCGTAAGCAATACCATTAAAAACTTTTGGAACCAAATTCCCGCTGTCTAAGCGGTATGGCGTGGCTGATAACCCCAATATCTGCATACGCGGATTGATTGCGTACAAATCAGCAAACAGATTGTGGTACATCGTATCTTTGTTTTTACCACTTATGGAATGCGCTTCATCTATAATACATAGATCATAATAACCAATGAAGTCCGCCTTGTTGTGTATGGATTGGATGCCTGCGAATAGAACTTGCGCTCGTTCCCTGCGGTTAAGCCCCGCAGAGTACACACCAGCAGGGCAGGCTGGCCATATAGTCATGGTTTCTTGGTAATTCTGGTCAACAAGTTCTTTGGAGTGGCACAGCGCAAGAATACGTACGTATGGAGTATCTTCTAGTATGCGGCGGATTAGTTCAGCTTGCACACGGCTCTTGCCCGTACCGGTTGGGAGCACAACGCATGGCCTCTCTTTCCCAGAAGCAAACCAATCAAGTGTCGCTTGTATTGCCTGTTCTTGGTATGGGCGGAGCTTCATGACAAATCTCCCTAAATGAACACATTTTACACTTATAGAAAGTTGGACCGCCAATTCGCTCCAACGGTTCTTTTGCATCAATAATACGCTTGGCTTTAGCAAGCATAGCTTCTGCATGCGTCTTGTTGTAATCAGTCCTAACACTTATCAAGTCACGCGCACCTGGGGTTGTCACGATGTGTATAGATCGCGTCAACTTCTCCATGTGCATATAAACTTGGACTTGGCTGTAATACTCTGGCTTCCAAAGCTCTATGGCTGTTTTTTCGTTTTTGGCTTTGAGCTTTTTGAGTTCTTCAAAGGCTTTTTCGTTGACGCATTTGACTTCGACGATGTGCCATGTTTTTGGGGCTTGCGGGAAGCCTCTTCCAATCGCGTCGTAGTGTCCAGCAAATTTTCCGTCAAACGAGCTAAATCCAATTTGGTTGATTGAAATATCTGTTTCACTTCCTGTATGTCTTTGGAATGACGGCAGTCCATCTTCCAAATTTCTTGCATTATAGAGTTCAATTGATTTGCAATTTCTAAGCCATCCAAGGACGACTTCTTCTGTCCTGTGCCCATCAGCAAATCTCCTAATCGTTTTAGCATCAAATTTCTCCTTATGTCCGTTGTACCGATACCAAAGTTTCCGGCTGCATTCCTCACCAATTGAAGAAGCGCCAAGGTAGTGTCTTGGAGGTTCACGCTCGTGTTCCTCCAAGATTACTTGATCTATGATGGCGACCAGCGGGTCTCCATCTAATATGGATTCTAACGTGACCACGGTAATGTACCAGCTGCTGGTTTCGTGTCTGCAGCAGGAGTTACACCAGTAGCATGTGTATATTTCACCACATTCTGGTACATCTTAGACGGGTCATTCTTCGCTGGTTTTGTTTGCAGCGTTACAATCATCCGTTTGCCAGGCAGTTTTTCCACATCTTTTGCAGTGAAACCACCAGTCATACCAACCGCGACTGCGATCTGTGCGATTTTTGATTTAACCAAATCTGGCTTGTCATATAAAAACAATTCGGTAATCTTGCTTCCGGCTTCCGGCCCAGTTTGAATGTCGTATTCCATGAACATACCAGGTTGTTCCAACTTCGGTGTCAAGAAATCCTTATTCGCCTCTGTAATGACAACCAGATATTCGCCATCTGGCACGCTTGCACGTTGCGTTTGCGCCGCAGCAGCTTGTACGTCTTCAATGTTAAAATCAAAACTCATTTTTATTCTCCTTTGTTAAAAAATGGTATGTATGAAGCGATAGTTGACCAATACTGTCCCGACCGGTCAAAAGGGATCTCTGCTGGTAGGGAAAAGCGGTTTTTCGCAATAAAAGAAGGTCGTTCTTCTGTGTACAAAACACGTTCTCCGTCACCGATAGCCCGCGTTCTTTTTGAAAAACCATCCTGCGATTTAGTAATATTTACAATGTGGTTTGCAAACAAAACTATGTCACTATGTTCCAAAAGAAGTGCAGAGGCTAATTTGTGTAACTTTATATTGTACCGATCATACGCGTCTGTCTCTGGGTTTTCAAATCTTTTGATCTCAGAGTGAGCAATCTGTATCACGACCATGTCTTTTTTATCTCTTAGATAATTTAAACAATCAACATATTGTTTCCATATATCAATAGCTATTGCATAGCCGCGCCCATATGGTATATCATCTATGCTTTTTGCGTTGCGTTCTCTGCATACCTGAGCTTGAATTAACCTCTCAAGCCAATCGATGCTGTCAATAACAACCGTCTTAAATACGTGGTCGTTTGTTGCCAGCTGCCCTAACGAATCAAGGACGTCTTGATACGTCTCCGCCATTTTAAATGCAGGAACGTCTATTGCGTCAAGGCCGTCTTCAATTTGGATGAAAACAGGATTTGGAGCTAAAGACCCAAATGTGCTTTTGCCACATCCGCTTGGGCCATAAATAAGTATACGTGGAGCTTTGTGTTTTTTTACTTCTAAATTAAGTGTCATATCATTCATCTCCCAATTTGATTGTTACCTTGCCAGGCTGTACTGTTCTTGCTTCATCGAATGCCGCCCGTATCGCTTCCGGCCACGCATTATACTTTGTTTCTGACACATCATAAGATACTTTGATGTAGTCCTCTGGGTTCTCATTGCCCAATTTAATCTTGTCGTACATGTCAGCGAGTTTAACCTGATCCCACGTCACTTTCTTTGGCGTGTTAACGGTTAGCCCATTTACATGTACTGTACCGTAAGTAGACCCCTTAGCGTGGTAGGCTTCGTTAATCACATCCTTGTTAGCAAGATATACATCCCCTTCCAAAATAGCAATCTCTCGTTTAATCGCTTCAAGTTCTGCTCTTTTTTGTTCTAGTTTTTTAATAAGTTCCATTTCTTTTTCCTTTCTATTCTCGTATATTCTCACAAGATTAAATCTCTGTCAACCCCTATTGACAAAAATATTTTTTTCTATTATTATTTAATAATAAGGAGAACAAAGCATGAATGAAAAACGAATTTTAAATTCCAAGGAAGTTGCAGATATTTTGGGCGTAAGTGAGTTTACCGTTCGCAACTGGAAAGCAAAAAGTGATTTATACGCCAAGACTGGAGAAGGCAAATTTATGGGTCCAAAATTCATTATACGTGGAACGAGAAACGTTGTGTACGATATTGATGAAGTCATGGATTTTGCCAAAAAGAAGAATTACGTATTATGATGGGTTTAAATAAAGCTGAAACTAAAGCAGCAATTGATGCTGGTAAAGAAGTAGGCGAATTTATTGAAATAATTATTAAGAAGTGGGACCTTTCTACTTATACTAAAGATGAGTGGGAGGCCCTGTGCGTTGCCTTTGCTGGCGCTTTTATGCAGCGTTGCTATAGTGATATGGATCAAGCGTAATATATAACTGTTGGTCTTCCACCAGTTGATACTGTTTGTGTTGTAATAATACCAGCCTCGATGGCGTTGGCCAGCAATCTTTCTGTCTGGTCTTTCGTATATTTTCTAAATATCAGACAATCACGTATCAATTGTGAGCGTTTAACGCCGTTTAACCCGTGTCGTTTTATTGCGTCCACCATTTCCATGGTGTCAGCATCCGTGCTGGATGATCTCATGTATTTTTTGACCATTGCGATCATCTCTGAGAATTGCTTCCGCATAAAATTAGTCGCCCAGATCATATCAATATCAGCAATTATCTTTGTATTTGGGTCACGGGATAAAGCGCAGATCAATGCCAAACGCATAGCAATTTCATTGATACGACCACCAAGCCCCTCCAAATTTTGCGGTAGTAATTCGTTCTGCTTTTCAACCACTTCATGGTTAAATGCTTCCTGAATGTCCCTCGCCACGTCAGAAAACGGTATCACCTCGACCGTTGGTGATGTGGACGCAAGCTCTATTGTCGTCCCGCTGGCCTTGACCCTATCGTTTATCTTTTTTGCCCAATCAATGATAGCTTGCGGGACATCGACCATCGTCCTGCGTCTTCCGACAGATATAGGCATATCCGATACATGGATGATAAATCGGTTAATAAATCCAGATAGAATATCTTTATGTGATAAGCTCTCAAATAGTGTTGATGGCGTTGTCATGCCAATGAGCGTAACGGCTGGGTTTTCTACCTCTCTGTTTTCGACATCCTCGCGCTGTTTCTTTCCCAATGTCATTGTTGAGTAGTTTTTAGGCCGATAGGTTGAGTGGCACCGCCCAAATACCTGCATAATAGCGGAGTTCGCCTCCACTTGATTGCTATTGTTCTGTGCGCCAGCCTTGAGGTACATCCCCAATTCATCAATAACAGATATAAATCGCGGCTTCATGAGTAGTGCGGACACAACAGCCCCCGCAGAGGTAAACCCATCCCCAGTCATAAGGTTCATCTTACATGCCTTGAGTACGCGCTCGGATACCGTTTTGCAGTGTTCTTTACCAGTGGATGTGTTACCAATATTCATAAAAAACAGTGAGGTAAAGTTTTCCTCGTCCGTTTGAAAGTTCCTCGCGCACAAAACAGACGTGATCGCCAATGCGGTATTAAGTGCAAACCCAGGCTGGTCAAATTTTGACGTGGCGTTATAGTAATCAAATATCTTTGATATGACACCGTGTGGAATATCCGAAATGATCTGATGTATTTCAGCTTTAGGCGTTTCGCTTTTTGAACAATCGTTCGGAATTATCTTGATATCAAAGCAATCTTTAACCTTTGATTGGTCCATATCATTAAAATCTGTACCATTATCATTAGGCCCAAATAATGGCATCACCATGTCCGCACTGATCGCTTTTGCGGCTGCTGTGGCTTTTTCTACCCCTACATTTTTATCCCCAAATCGGTCATCGTCTGCGGCAATAATAATGCGCCCAGCGGCCTTCTCCTTCCACGTGTATGCAACATCTATAAGATTTCCGGCATTGAACGCGACCACCACGGTAAATCCTGTCTGTTCATGGATCGTTGCCCCCGTTGCGTATCCCTCGCATATAACAACCGTATCGTCGCCTTCTATGACAAAATAACCGCCTTTGATACGCCCGCCAGCCTTGAACCTCTTATCCCCATTCTTGTCAATACGCTGGAATGACCAAACCTCACCATCTATGGTGATCGGTATAATAAGGTCAGCCCCGAAAACCATGACACCTTTGTAAGCCTTTACCTTCTTTTTTGCTAGATATGGGTGATCGCCATCTGATTGCTTGCAGTCACGCAGGAATGACTCAACCTCTATCTTGGCCTCGCGCTGGGATTCCTCCCGAGCTTCGTCAGCAGCTTTCGCCGCCTTCTCCATCTGGTCATTAAGCTGGCGGATTTCATCCCGCGATAGGGTGGATGTATCGTGAGAACACCATGTTACAACATCCCCCATGCGCCAAGAGCCATATTTCATGACCGTAATCGCGCCGTAATCCCCTTGAAACACCGTATGCCACGACCAGCCCGATTTTTTCCCGGGTTTGTCATCTTTATCTTGGAATCTGTTTATGATGTTAGGCGTTAGGAAATGCGGGGGTTTCATGCCAGCATCACGCAGTATGTCTGAAACAGTTAAAGGAGAGCCTTGCGGGCGGGTGTATGCAGCCAAGTCAATGGGGTTGATTAAGATATCTTCTAGCATTTTTGACCTCTAATGCGTAACTTTGGTGCGAGACTGTAACTGTCGAATTTGTGTTGATGATATATGAGAACATGCCCATGTTTCAAGTGTCATGGCGCCTTGGTAAACTTTACCCGAATCGGGGTTTTGTTTCTATATCTTAAATGTGTTTCTATGGCTTCATTTTCTCAAATTCTCCACGTTTGCATTGTTTAAATCCGCCCGATACATGGCCGAATAGATAGCGTCACCCCGCATATACCAACCAAGGGCGAATGATAGGGGCGCGATAGCGAGGCACAATAAAGTTAAAAGTATAGCGATTTTCATTATATTATTCCTTTTCTTTTGTAACATTCCGGCACCCATAAACACTAATAAAAACAGTAACTTACATACAAAAATCAGCTACCATCCGGCAGGGTCCGTGTAGGGTGGGCTGATTTGAATATGATTATTTTTCTTTGATTCCTTGTGATAACATAACCAGGGACCCATCATAAACAGCTGTGTAAATCTCAATACAATGTTTTTTGGTTATCGGATGGATAAATTCGTCAATAACTTCACAAATAACGTTCTTGTATGACCAAGAATTGCCACATAAGAACACAGCATTTGACACTTTAAGCCCCCTGATACGGGGTTTGTTGATTGTTTCGCGCATTGCTTCATGAATTATTTTTTTCGTCAAAGATTTTTTAAAATTTGTTAGGCTCATTTCCTTGTCTCTCTGTATAAATCCATTGGTGAAACAGGTATGTATTCCAGTGACTTTGCATCATCTGGTGATAATACGATGCTGTTTAATTCGTGAAAATTTTCATCGAATATCAGATATTCCCACTTATCAGATTGTAAATCAGGTTTATAGTTTTTCATTATGTAACGGGTCATGATTCACCTCGTGCTTTTGCAATTGCCGCGCGGGCCGATAATATCGCCGCATCAGATAACGGATTTATGCCCGTAACATGGCAATCAATGACCCTTTCCAAAGCCGCCAAAAGGTCAGGGGCCGCGGCTATTAGGTGGGCGTTTGCTATTGTCTCGTCTAGCGTTATATGGCCGCTTTGCTTGCAATGGGCAATAATCAAGCTGTTAACTGTGACGTATGTGTCGCCTTGTGTTATCCATGGCCCCGGTGTGTGTTTATCAGTCATGATCTTTTCCTTTACTTGCATATTGTTACATAACCATTATTGTGGTAGGCATGGTTTACCGCGTTATTAAAATTTTCAAAGCGATAAGCCTTTTCAACGTCAAAAGTCTTATATCCGGCCCAATGATCTGTACAATAGTAGGCCGTAAGATTCCCTTGTGGTATTAACACATAAAACATATCTTTTCTCCTTTCTTGTTATCGGTGCTTAATCGCGCCGCTCTTGCCCTATTCTGTCACCATAGGGCAATGACGGGGGGATTACATGATTCCTTTTTTGTACATTGGCACCCATTCGATTTTGTCCATCCAACGGATTGCATGGGTTAGCTTTACTCCGTTGAATAACTCTTTCCGTGGCGCGGTGAGGATTTTTACCTTGCCGGATGATCTTTCAATCAATTCCAACCAATATTCACCATGACCAATATGGTCAAGAGATAGGGTATAAGTGTCATTTTGATCTAGTGTTGTCATGGTTATATAACCTCCCCTTGTTTATCGCATTCAAACAAATTGGATACAAATATATCGTTCCTGTGCGGATTTTTTATTGCCTCTTGCCGTTCTTGTTCTGAATTGAAACAAGCGCAAGATTGTACGTGACCAGGAATGTTATTGTATCCCCAAACTATGTAATATGTATCTGGTAATTTATTCATGATTCATACCCTCAAGAAAAATTCCGGCTTGTTTTTTTGT
>JAGVVH010000558.1 GCA_019135895.1 Bacteroidota bacterium
CAACGACTCCTGGATAAAAGAATTTCCCCTGCCTATGAAAAGAAACTTGTGATTAAGGAGGTAGAAAAGCTGCCAGATTTTACCATCGAAAACCCAGAATTAGGGATAACATATTATTGGGAACATTGTGGAATGATGCATGACAGAGAGTATGTTGAAAGATGGGAGGAGAAGTATAAATGGTATCTGGAAAATAATATTCTGCCCTGGGAAGAAGGTGGAGGCAGAAATGGCTACTTAATAGTAACGAAAGACAAACCGACGAAAATCGAAGATGGGAGTACCCGTGGTGCCATTTCGGTTAGGGAGATTGATGAATTAATCAGTAAGGTATTCCATAAATAAAATATTTCTATGAGCTTAAATAACTTAATCGGTTATTCTTTTCGAAATCCTACCTTAAGAAAGATTCATGAACTTTATAGCGATTATGAAAAAGAGGCAGAAATCGTTAAAAAATCCTGGAACAATAAAATCAGAGACTACCTCAGGGATAAAATGGGAGTTAAGCTAATTGATGAAAGAGGTGAAGCTATCCCAGTTCCTGTCAGAATTAAAGCATCATATGATAAATCATTTATCAACGTCATTGAAACACGATATCAGCATCTTGATTTTGATCTGTATTTTACCCTTCTTCAATTCAGGAATGTTGCTTATGAAGTAAAGCCACATTTTGAATATCCTCTTGCAGCAAACGCCATTAGTTATTCAATTGATTACGCTGAAAAACTGATAAAAGATTATCCGTTCGAAAATTTAAATCGTGATTTATTCTCATTCTTGAGGGATGATTATAATAAAGACATATTTGGATGCTATTTTATTAAACAGCATGAGGTTGAACTATATCTGTTACCCTGCATTCTATTCTCAAAACTATATAATCTTAACCTTCAAAATTTCATTACTGTAATTCTGACCCATGAATTGTCCCATGCCTATAACCATGTTGGATTCGATAAGGATAATTTGCACTGGGATGTTTTTCCAAAGACTGATGAATTTCTGGCCGAAGGTTTGGCACAGTATTATACTTTTACATTTATCGAAAATGTGTCAGATTATAATCCATTGCTGCTAACCACATTCAATACACTTCTTGACCAACAACCGGATGCTTATAAAACCTTCAAAAAGTGGATGGTTGATAACTCATATGAAGCTGTATTCAGAGCATTTATTGAGATGAGACGAAAGAAACTCCATAGAGTTGAAGAATTTGAAAGAATACTAGCAGTCTCAAAAGATACACTTGTCGTGAAACCGCAACAAATAATGTTCAAATAAAAAAGGATGGAAACACTTTCAGCAATTCCAATTCGTGAACCATGGATCGATATGATTCTGGCTGGAAAAAAGAAATGGGAAATCAGATCAAAGCTCACCAAGAAAATTGGCCCGGTTGCCCTTATCAGAGCAGGATCTGGCACTGTTGTAGGTACTGCCAACCTGACTGAAGTTATTCAACTTACTCCACAAATAGCTTATGAAAAGCATTCAATAATGGGATTTAGGCCATTAACTAAAGCTGAGGCAAAAGATCTTGAGGGTCAATATGCCTGGGTACTCAAGGATATTATTAAGTTTAAAAATCCTGTTCCTTATAAGCATCCTTCGGGTGCTGTGACATGGGTAACCCTAGATGAACAGACAACTAATAAAGTTCATGCTGAGGCAAAACGGTCAAAATAATTTTTACTAAGCGAGAATGAGTAGAAGAGGTAGTAGAAGTGCAGATTTTATTGGCGGTTTTAAAAAATATGATTATGCCATTGATATTTCAGCGGATTATCATATTGTTTCAGGCTCTAATATTTTAGCCGAATTCCTTTTTAAATTAAAGACGGATAGAGCAAATCCAAACCTGAGGTATGATGAGATGATTAAAAGGTTGAAGGAGATCCGTTATTTTTTAGATCTTATTAAGAACAGTAATTTTAATGAAAGAATTGATAAATTAAGTGCAATTCAACGAATTAAGAAAGATCGCAAAGCTCTAAAAAAAAGCAATTACTTGAAGCCACAATTTGATGAATTAATAGATGATGTTATACATACTCTATCGAAAAAGAATCAAGAAATTATTCAGGAATCCTCGAAAAAAGCGGTAGATAATTTTATCCCCCGAATAAAGTTTGTAGAGGATGGATTATTGTATAAGATGAATATTAGTGCTTTGAATGATTATCTGGCAAATCTAAAAAAAGAGTTTGAGGGATTATATCTTAAATTCATAAAGAAACCTTCGCTTAACCATTTATTTGATGCCGCAGCTAGGTCAGCAGGTAATCCTAAAAGACTTAGAACTTTATTAATTTTATTACAAAGGGATATAAGGGACCTTGAGCATACCAACTTCAAAGTTGGCCAGAGTAAAAAAGGATGGTAAATATCTGTGGATTAAAGTATTTAAATCCTAAAAACTAATCCTGAATATGATATAATCTATTTCTTGTGGTTTAAGATCAAAAGGTTCTCTAAGTTCTTTATTCAAGATTGAATTATAAGTGTAGTAATTTTCAGCATTTCTTTTTGAAGATAATATCTGCCCTGTAAATTGTGATAATGCCGTATTCAGAAATGGAAGCCATACATTATAGACGGCTGGATTTTTAAGATACAATATCATTGTTGGCAATCCCATACCTGCACCAGGGACCTCATTTAATTTCCAAAACTGAGACAAGATGTTGAATGGATCATCATTCGTCTTCCAAAGACTTCCTATCCAGTAATTGCATTCTCTTAGCGCATTGACCATTAGCCTCCTGTTCTGACCGATAAAAGCTACTCCAAAACGTTTTAATGTTTCATTTTCTCTGATTTTTGTGGGTTCAGATTTTAGCGGAATCCTTTCTGTATTACAATGGTTTAGAAAAAGTTCCAGATCGTAAACTTTAAATCTTCCGGCTTTATTATCGAGCAAGACTCTTGCGCTATTCTCAGCTAATATACGCGACTGTAGAAATTCAGGTTTGAATGAGACTTCCTGTCTTATTCTATTAATACTTTTGATCTGCTTTTCACTGATTTTCATGATTAATTGGAGTCCAGTTAGTTTTTTGGATCATCATAAAACTTAGAATTCAGAACATCATATATGTAGCAATCCTCATTAAAAGGATGTTGAACTTCCTGTGGATTTGATCCATCTTTCCAGTTATATTCAGAAGTGTTAAACCATTCTGCCGAGCTTACAGGTTTGATATAAGATAGTCCCAGAGCAACGACAAGCAAGCTGAAATCAGTTTTCCATGACTGGTCATATGGAATAATGTTTATTATTGAGGTAAACCGTTCAATATCATCTTTTTCAAGATAAGTATGATCGATGTTGATACTTATGCAACCATTGTCATGGATCATAATTTTGCCTGAATTTAAGACAGGTAACCTCGCTCCACCACCATATAAAATTATTGGCTGATTACAATATTTAGACACCATGTCCCTTCTATAGTAATAAACTCTTCCATTAAAAAGCTTATATACAACAGAATCAAGATGTTTGTTCACATCCCTCAAAGCAGCATACAGTCTGGAATTCTTCTTCCATATTTCCTTATCAATCAAAGCCTTTACATCTTTCTCAGCCTTACTCAAATCCGACATTGTGATACATTCTCCGAAATATTGACGGTAAACATTATTTGCTGCCATTAAATAGCTTTCTGAAGCAAGATATCTTATTGTACCATCATCAAGAACTCGGAAGAAAGAAATATCGCTGGTACCTGCTCCGACATCCATAATTGCGTAATAACCTTTTGGGAGTTGTCGGGTTTTAAGAATGAAAGTCAGGCCTGCAGCTGTTTCAGGATATACAGATACTCCCAGTTCATTTAATCTGTTGCTAAATTCATCAATTGACTTAAAGTCAAAAGAATTATAAATATTCCTGACATCTTCTATAATCTTAACTGAAGGAGTGCTTAGAAAGGAAGATAGAGTATGGTACTTTTTCTGTAGTAGTTCTGAGAGCATCAGAATGTTTTCAAATTTTCTCTTTCGTCTCAGATTTTTAATATGCGACCATTCAGTTGGTATTCCTATTTGAACGGTAAACCTGATTTCTTCTTCCACTTCTTTCCTGCGAAACAACCGTGAAATAATACTTGAATTCGATGAAGATTCATTTCCAGGTTTGGTATATTTTTCCTTAATAAAGAAAAGAGCATAAGTAATATATATCACTGAAAGGAACTCCGGAGAAAAATTTATAATGTCTGAGAAATGATAAAAATCTGATTTATTGTCAACTGGTTTTTCAAAAGTTTCAATGTGAAACTCAGGATCATCTGCTGCTGCAATTTTGAAATATCTGTATTCCTCAAGAGCATTTTCGGCAGAAATACCTCCATAAACAAACAGGTCATTGTACCCCCTGGCTATGTGCGATGGAAGAAAATATGAGCCATCCTGGAATCTAATGAATTCATGAGTTGAGTTTTTAATGTCAAAAACACATGCCTTGCTCTGGTAAGTTCCAAAATCAAATCCTATGTGATACTCCTTCATACTACTTCAAGTAGATTAACTGACATCAAGTTATTCTCCGCTTCTACTTTTGCATAATCCTTATTTCTTAACAATTCTTCTTTCTTCTGGGTTAGGTTTTCTATATCACTTCTGATAATTGCTTCAATACCTTTCCCTTCTGAAAGCAATCTGTTCATTCTGGTTATTCGACTGTCAATGTAATTGACTTCCTGATCTGTCCTGCGGTTTAAACTGGAAAAGAACTTTACCCTCTCATCTTCCCTTATTTGATTGACGTCTTTTATAATCGCGGAGTTAATCGATGGGCGAACCATATTAATAAATTCCTGGTCGGATTTCACATCAGATAGGAACATATCGCAATTAAGCTGGGCAATACCAAGGATATATTCGCTAACCTTATTATCCAAAATGACTGCATCCGAGCCATTTATATCTGCGACTACCGAACGCAGATAAAAGAACTGGCTTGTTTTTGTTTCACTAAAGTGTTTTCTAATTGTGATTTTATAAACGGCCAGTACATAAAAACCTGCTTTTATGCCATTCTCAGTAGAAAATAACTCTTTATGAAGAAGGATCTTATGTGCCCTGTTCTGATAAAAACCTTCCTTTTCAAAGAAATTTGAGATCGCATTTATCAGCGGATGAAATGCTGATATATATTCAACCATTTTATGTTGATATGCAAATTGCTGATCGAATGTAATCTCTATTCTCCGGTTTCCTGCAAACCTTGTCCTGAAATTACGGTAAAGATTTTCAAGTTCGGGATTCTTTGCCGGATCGTCCTTATACCTTTCAATAAAATTAAAGATTATGTTCTTATCGCTATTAGGTAATTCCAGTTCTGAGATTTCATTATTAAGGTGAATAAGTCGGAGTGAGCTAAGCTTAATCCTAATTATGCTTTCGAGATATTTAATTATTTCTTCTTTGGTCAAGTACCTGTTATTCTTTTCGATAGCTTCGATTTCATTCTGGAAATGAATGTCATTAGCGAATGATCCTTCAAGTTCTGATCGAATCCGTTTTAGCGTCAGTCGTTCATTTTCTATTGCAGTACGCAATCTGTCAAGTTCAAATATTTGTTCTTCCTCAGTAAGCCGGGTTTTATAAAGCGATTCAATTCCTTTAATAATAATATCCCCAAGTGGCTCATTCTCTCCTAATATCTCATCCAGATCACCAATAGATTCTTTGAAGAGATTTATTCTTTGATATAACCTCTCATAAATCTTCTCCTCGACAGTATCACTAATTATCAGGTTATATATATGAATTATTTTGTTTTCCTGTCCGATTCTGTCTATTCTTCCAATTCTTTGCTCAACAACCATAGGATTCCATGGCAGGTCATAATTTACCAATGCATCACAAAACTGAAGGTCTATACCTTCACTTCCAACCTCTGATGAAAGAAGGACTTTGATCTCTTCATTGTGATGAAATTTATCTATCCGCTCGGTTCTGTCTGTAATACTTCCATATATAATTTCACATTGAATTCCAGATTCATTCAGTTTGTTTCTCAAGTAAAGAAGTGTATTGGTAAAGAATGCAAAAACAATTATTTTCCTTTTCTTTTTAAGAACTACTTCATCAATTATTGTTTTAAACGCTTCGTACTTAGCGTCAGGAATATCCCTTTCATATACTCCTCTTTCCAATGCAGTTCTGGAAGTTTGAAACGCCACAATACAGCTTGCCATCTGCCTTTTTCTCTGTATTAGCCCCAAGTTTTTTTGATCATCATATTGATTAATGACACCATCATATATTTGCCTTTCAATATCTGAAAGCATAACAGAAATGGTTTTAGGATCCCTGGTAATGATATCTTTATCATTCATGACATCCTTTTTCCTTGTTCTTGAATATATATGGTTAAGAGAATTAAGTTCAACAAGGTCTTGCTGAATTTGTGCTCTGATTTCTACTTTATCGTCTCCATTGAGAAGATTAATCCTTGCCCGTTTATACAATGGATCGTTCTCAAATATTTCAGCAATTGTCCTTTCAGTTCTTTGATAGACTTCCTCGTCTGCAGTCATTTCCTGTACAACTTCTGAATTCTGCAGCTCTTCTGCAATCTCAGTAAGAGATTCCCTATTATTGAGACGAGATAGAGCATGAATAAATGGCCGGTTTAGTGCAATCGCATTATTGAAAATATCCCAAGTATCATAACCTTCATGATCCAGAACTCTTACTAGATTATGAAGGTTACGCATGTCCGTCATAATAGGTGTGGCAGTTAAGAAAGTAACTGCTCCGGAATTCTTAACAATCTTATCAACTCCCTTGTGCTGCTGCGTTTCACTATTTCTTATTTTATGTGCCTCATCACATATTAACAAGTCAAAATGATAATTATTATCTTCTATTACTTTCAGTATTTCTGGATTTCTGACTTTCTCATAATTTAGAATTCCAAGTACACTTTGCCTTGATTTCGCAACATCATCTTTAATATCCTGAACTAATTCAGATACTCTATCATATTTCTTTAATATGAAGTTGAATTTGTCCTGAAGCTCCATTTTCCATTTATCCATCAGGGATTTTGTACAAATAACCAAAAGGCTTCTCAAGTCCCCGCGTGCTGCAAGCTCGAGCATGATATGTCCAGCTTCAATAGTCTTACCAAGTCCTACTCCATCAGCGATTAATACCCTCCTCAGGTCAGATTTCAAGAACTTAACTAAAGGTTTGTACTGATATGGTTTGAAGATTGTCCTTGACGCTTTTAAGCTGGAAATTGTATTTGCGGTGGTATTTCGAATTTTATGAAAAGTTGTAGCAATTGAAAAGTCACGATAGTCGAAAAATTCGTTATTAGCAATCAGGTCCCAAGGTGTATTAATTTTAACTTCAGGCTTGATCAGAGAATCCGATATTACCTCAAGACTTCCATCATCCCAGAGAACTTCATAATAGTTGTATCCTCCCTCTGATGAGACAAAACTTTCAATTCTTCCTCTTTTGCCCGAATATGATATTAATGAGACTCTCTGTCCAATTGAATACTTTACCATCTTGCCTTCCTTGAGGTTTGTCTTGCTTTGAAATAAACTCTTAATTTAGGCCAATTTTCTTAAATTTCTATGAAGCAAATTCAATTTATCCAGTAATGACAGATATAAGATAATTGTTACCTATGTAAAATCTCTGTAAATCTAATGGACATTATATCTTGAAGCTATAAGGAATTGGACTTGAAATTGATTTTCATTCTGCATCCCAAAAATAATCCATGATATTGTCTGAATTCATGTCTCCAGCCATCCATAGATTCTGAGATAAATCATCTTCCGTCAGGCATTCAATTTCGCTCAAGTCAGGTATATATTCACAATATAGTTCAGGTTTTTCAGCAGACATTATGCAATAGTAAATTACTTTCGATTTGAGAAGGATTTCTGTTAATTCGTATAAGATCAGCATATCCATTTCAAAAATTTTCCTCTCCAATTCATCACCATTCAAATTATTCCTTTCAAACCAATCTCTAAGGCCATAAATATTCCTTCTAATTTCTTTCCTTCTTTCCCATGGTGCACAAAATGATGCATAGGTACTTATGGCATAATTTAATGCAAACAATTCTCTGGAACTTAAATCCTCTCCGGCTCTTTGGAGAATAAAAAGCCACATTTGGAGAAGATTAAATTTATGGTAATTTGGATTTTCTTCGTCACAAGGAAAATATCCAAGGTTATTTATCTGCATTTCTAATTCATTCTGTAATTCAAAATTCAAGTCATCCACAGGATATGAGTATCCTTCAAAAAGGTCTTCAAAATCCTGGAGCGTATCATTCTCCCATATTAGTAAATCAACTTCATTGGGAATATAAATACCATCTCCCATACACATGCAGGAAGACAATAACTTGTTCGGTTCATCGGTTAAGACACTCTGATCAGACTGCTTAGAGGATTGATCGCAATTTTCATGCTTAATTTTATCCAGGTTTGTATCAAAATCTTTACTATTTAAAGTATCCTGATAATTATCCATTATCCATCTTTTTTAATTATGTTATTTTTACTTGCTTCAGTCAATTTACAGGGCACACGGTTGTTTTTATCCTGTAAAGATTGACCTTGCATCATGTTTATCCTGCAAAGGCCAAAAGGGAAGATCATCGGTTGAATAATCCTCATTACTTTCTTTTAACTCCTTTTCAATTTCCTGCCTTTTGTTGGCTGAAGATTGCTTCTTCTCATATTTTATTGTTATCTCAGAAGTGAATCTCCTTGTAGCGGTAAATTTATGCTCATCATTCTCCCATGTGATTGTGTAATACGACATGAAGCCATCTTCATCTGGATTGTTATTTAAAAAATCAAAAACAACGCCTTCCTCAATATTCTCTCTAACTATATCAATCCTTTCAATATAACGGTCAAGATGTTTTTTGAACCTTTCAAAGAGGTCAGTTGGCATTTCATAATAGTTATCATTATTGAACCCGTACACATATCCAGGTTCACAGTTTACCTGCTTACATCCGCTATTTTTGAAGATTAAGGTGTATTTAATTCGGTTATAAATATTCGAATCTTCCCATGTTATGCCGGTAAATGACTCATTAGGATATTGTTTGGAAAGATCCACTAAATCATCATGAAGTGAATATCCCCTTGAGCAATATTTAAATACTCCTTTATCAATCTCCATTAGGCTTTTAGCCCATTTCTGAGAAAATGTGCTTCCAGAAAATATTATCGTTGGATTTGTACATAACAGATTTGTTCTCACGTCGTATCCCATGGCTTCAGTTATTTGAAGAATTTTTTTTAATATTTTGTTTGAGGTACTGTTTTAGCCAAGTTCCAAGTTTAATGAAATCTGCATCTGCTTTCGCCTTTATAAATGCATAGAATTCATGGTCTAATGTCAGATTCACCCTTTTTACATCATTTATAATCTTTTTCATGTTTTTATTTATCAATAGAAATTATTTTTTGCCAAACGTCACTTGCCGTTTACAATAAATACAGAGCGAAATAGAAAAAGAATGATTTTCTCAAAAATATTATTTAGCAGGATTAGGTTTTTTTGTTCTTACGGAGTAATCTGTTATATGATTTATATAGCTCTTTCAACTCAGGAGTAAGATTACGGTCAATCATCTTTTCACTTACACCAAGAAATTCTGCTATCTTGGGGATTATTATTTTACTACCAGTTTTCAGATGTTGTATGGCATTATAAATCATTTCCTTCTTGATTGTTTTCTTCTCAGCCTTGTATTCATTACAGGCTATTTTGTGTTTTTCTTTTTGACTGTCTCCTTTGTATTTCCGGCTAAAGAAGACGTACTGATTTGAAATACCGTTTTTGTTCTGACGCAAAACCTTGCTGAAATCAAGTTTTCCCCTCAGGAAACTATAATAGTTATATCTGACGATATCATTAATATCTCCTGCAGGATCCTTTCACATGAAGCAAATGGATTGTTGAAGATTAGCTTCATAGAGAGGCATCCAAGCGTTTTGTTCCTGTTTCCAGTTTTGATCTTAAATGTCCTGCCAAGTCTTATCTGGCAAACAGGTAAGCCACCTGCAACAAAATAGGTTTGCTTGTCTTCATTGAAATATGCTTCATCAATTCTTGTTGAATAATCAAGATGATTCCGAGAATTGTCTTCCTGAAAAATGGGGACAATAGCACACATTATATTTTTATATCTTGTACTATTAAAGATTAAATCTGCATATGTCCCTTTTTTAATTAAAGAAGAAATACTAAAGTCAGAAAGAGGAAGTGTATTAGTGTCCCTTTTTATAGTTGAGGAACTAGGAATAGGTAGACTGTCCCTTTTTTCTGGATTAGAATTGTCCGTAAAAAGGGGATGAGAGTTAGTATACGTATTGTTGTCCCTTCCTTCGGCATAAAACATGTCCCTTTCTTCCGAATTTGTTTTTAGACTTAATTGAGCAGATGTCCCTATTTTTAGAGAGTATTTACTTGAAAGCGGATTATGGTAATACTTATCATCAAACGGTAAAAAACAGAACCTAGCAATATTGCTGCACCTTTTATCACATTTGATATTATAGGTTTTTGAGTAATAATCAGAGATTTCACCATAATACTGATCATGCTCTTTCACATCCTCAATCGATGTGTATATGCAGACCTTATAACCATGATTTGGTGAACTGAAGGATAAATATGTGAACCTGTCATTATTTATATACCTTATTTTGTTTTCAATATCGGGATTATCTTTCCTGTCAAGGTCAAGCATGATTACCCCGCTGTGATATCTGACATTATCGTTGGTCTTTCTGCCTGGTTCAACCTGGCCGCTTGCAATAATAATCGGTAATTGTTCTTTAGTAATTCTTCCGGATTTAAAGCCTTCAAAGGATTCTCTTGTTGTTCCTGAGGTCAGCAGCTGAGGTAATTCCCATATCAGAAAATATGAAGGCTGGTAACTCTCTTTGTTCGGGTAATATGTGAATATCATTCATCTGACGGTTTAATAAACGTTATTTTCCCTGGCAGTTTTAGAGAAGGGAGACCTCAAACCGCCAGGTAAATTGGCCTCCCCATTAGACATATACTATATTGTACCATATATAAATACTCAAAAATTTTGCAAAAGCATGTTCACATACTCATGTGGATTACTATTTCTTATAGACCTGGATCTTGCTATTTAAAATTCATGACAGATCATTCAGTCATGAAATATCGTTGAACAATGAACTCAGTTCAAGATTAAAGACCGAGATGACCTTTATGAGGTTTTTAAGAGTGTAGTTAATATCACCTGCTTCAATATTTTGTATTGTTCTGTAGCTGACATCGCTCTCAGAAGCAAGATCCTTTTGCGTCATTCCGTAACAGAACCTTGCTGTTTTTACAAACGAAGCTATCAGTTTTAATTGATTATAGCTTTCATCGCTTTTAAACTTTCGGCTATTCTTCTTCACCTGTATCAATAATTTTATATATAAATACAGGCGAAAAAAATTGTGCCCGAAAGTTTACCATAACCCTTGTAAAGAGTTCGCTATCCGCTCCCGAAAATGACTTTATTGGGTAGAATTTTGCTTTAAAATATCCCAGGTTCCATAAAAAAACACTAATCCGGCCTACTTTTCTGGTGAAAAACCAAAAAAAGGTACCACCAAAAGTATTTCAAGCAACAGATTTTAAAATAGAGTTAGTTTTCTGGCTATTTTTGCAGCTAAAACAGAAGTACAAGTTTATACGGAATATTTTGCTGGAAATAATCACTCGGCTAAAATTCATGTTTGACCCACTAGAACTCAGGAAGTATTTGTAACCATTTTTGACACTCGTCATTATCTTTAACAAAGGCTAAAAAACAAGCAGTATTATCTTTATACTTATTATGGAATTCATTAGCATAATCAAGTATATTGTTCGAACTGGCAT
>JAGVVH010000405.1 GCA_019135895.1 Bacteroidota bacterium
ATATGATTTGAATTATCTTTAGTTGAAAATGATAATGAGAATAATTGATCTTCTTCGGCAAGAGCTAAATGTTGTTTAATATAAGATTCAAAACTCAATTTCGGAATAGGTTTACTATTAAATGTAAATCCATTTAAATCAAAAATCGATTGAACTGATATTAATCTTTCTACAAAATATCTATTGTCGAATTCTAATGAACCAAAATATTTTTTACTTGGTTTAAATCCGACAACAGTAGAGTAAGAAAAATCATTATCTGTTTCTTCCGAAATCTGTTGTAACTCACCATCTATAAATGAATAAGTTACAACTCTTGTTTTATTCTTTCTGTCTCTTGTTTTAATGGTTAGCCAGTCCGATAGAGCATTAACTGCCACTAGACCAACACCATGCATTCCTTTCACTGAATCTTCAACTGATCCGTCTGCAAGAGTTATTGGCTCCATTGGTAGACCTCTTCCATTATCACTTACCCAAAATGAACCATCTTCAAGATTATTGAATATAGCAATACTAGTACCAAATCCATTTGCTATTTCGTCAATAGCGTTATCTAGTACTTCTTCTGCGAGATGGGTTGGATTCTGTGTGTCACCGATAAACATGCCTGGTCTTGCTCTGACAGGCTCAATTCCACCACCAAGTGCTTGTAAAGCCATTTATTTTTCTCCTTAAACAAAAAATAAACTAACTTATTAAAAATATTATTTCTATATAAAATTTTTGAATATCAGAAAAATGAAGGGGGAAAGTATTTTGTCAATTGTTGACACCTTACCACTCATTCTTAACTTTACCTTGTTTCGTGAGAATTTCTTTAATAGATTCTTTCATAACCTTTTCATCTATTGTCTTTTCAGATTCTATTAAAATTCTAATAGCATCATTGAATCCTTTTCTGTATGCTTGAATAGAAGCTTCGATAAAATCTTCTAATGATATTCCGACCGCCATTATATCTTTTCCTTTCTATAAATGTACCTCTAAAGCACATTTCATCATTTCATAAAAACATGATATCAAATGAACATTAGGATATTTTTTCATCTCGATCTCTTCTGAATACTTGCCGATAATAACCTGTAACGGTAAATATCTAATAAGTTCATATAGTCTTTCAAACACATTTTCGTAATTAATATCATAATTGTTATGACAAAGAGTTACGAAAGATGAATATTCTTTTGCAATAATTGAATTAAATGGAGTTGCAATGCAAATCTTTTTTGCATTAGGATCTGTTGAGATCATAATTTTTTCTATCATCCCAACAATATAACCTACTATATTATCTTCAATATTTAAGTTTTGTTCTAATGCAGAAAAATCAATTGTTCCATTATGAGACAAGTATGACACATGTAAGCTATTGATTAAATTTCTTAATCCAGCTTTATAATTCTTTGTAACAAATTTAACTAATTCATCTGGATCATATTGTGCCTTTTCCTGAGTTAAAATAAACTCTAATCTGTTTTTAATATCTTGAATATTGTCAGATTTAAATTCTATCTGAAATGTAAATCTTGATAGTAATGCATTGTCAATCCGCTTTGGATGATTTGTACAACAAATAAAAGCTACTGAATCTTGATATTTTTCCATCAAGTCTTCTTTTAATTGAGCCTGAAATTGCCGAGAAGTACGATCAATTTCTTCAATATAGACAATCTTGCATTTACTACTAACTGGTTTCTTTTGTACAAACGGCGCGATCTTCTCATCGACGTCAGAAACTGAACGAGTTTTAATTCTACATAAATCAGCCTGATTTTTAACAATCTTTCGAATAGCAATTAATGCTAAGGTTGATTTACCAGTTCCAGCTGGTCCTGATAATAGTACATTTCCAGGTATAGTTTCAGATTTTACAATATTCTTCTGCGCGTCGTTTGAAAACACCATTTCTTCTATACTTTGCGGCCGGAACTTTTCAAACCAAGATATAGATGGATTAATCACCTAATCGCCTCCTTAAAAAATAAATTAATTATGATTTAATTATTTCTATATAAAAATTGAAAATATTAAAAATTGAAAGTGGAGTCATTTCTGACTCCACTTTGTGTTTAGTGTTTAGCGAGTACCCTCTCGGGCGTTCGCTTTTTATTAGAAGCGACTTTTTCAAGCTGCTTCTCCTTTGCATAATTAGCTGCAATAATGCAGCCGAGGACATCATCCTGTGACCGCAATTTCTTGCAGTCGACATAGACGATTTTGTCCTCCCCGACGGGGTCAGGAGTATACGTCCTTACAACATTCCTGTCTCCAAGAATGTAGTAAGTCGTCTCTGCGTTTGCTGATGGAACCAGTGCGTACAGGATCATCAGCAGAATCAACAGAGTTACCAGTATACGAAGAATCTCGTTCAAAAGTTTTTCGATAATCATGATAATTCTCCTTTCAATTTTTAATTATATACTATATAATTTCTATATGAAAGGTTAGAATATCAAATTTTTACCTGTTTCGAATCATTTCAATAATCTCAGATTCATGTTTTTCAACATAATCTTTACATTCAGAAACAATGTTCTTTAATTCATCAATATCTGTAGTTTCACTAACTACATTTGTTATTTCAACAATAGAATTCTGAATAGGTTCTTCAGGATTAGTTATATCAACTATCTCAAGCATGTCGAATGTTAATTGATGTTTATCATCAACATCTAATTCAACTTGATATAATACTTCCGCTTTTATTAACTTTGTTGCTTCTTCAATGATTTTTATATTCATGCTGTTCCTTTGGATAATTCTGTTATAAAATCAAGACAATTCTTTTCACAGTTATCAATAAGAGATTTTGCCGATAATAATTCTTTTTCAACTTTCTGAATATCAATAACTGTCTCAACCAAATTCTTAATTGTCCTTTTATTACATATATCAATAATATCTTGTTCAAGAATTTGTTTAATTTCTTTTTTCCATATATCATTATCAACATCAAAAATATCAATCTCAATACTTATATCTGTATTCTTTTTTAACTCTTTAAAGTGAGTAATAATTTCTTCAACTGTATTGGATTTATATTGCTCAAAAATGTATCTAATAATTTGAACAATCATTAACTCAACTTTCCTATTGGACAATTTATTGAAATCATCTATATTCTTGAGTTGAACAGAATACTTCCAAAGATTATAATTATAAGCTAGGATATTATCAATTCCATAAGCTTCTACATTTCCTTCATTATCACAAAATAAACAATTAAAATTTAATTTCTTAATTAGATATTCTTGCCAAACTGTTGTAGCTAAATTTTGTAAATTTGTTGACTTTTTCTTAGGTTCGACTAATATATCTATTTGACTTGAAGAATTATCTATTAAATTGATATCTAATTTTTCTTGATCATTTACTAATATATTGAATGAAGAATTTGGAGCTCTTCCTTGAATTCTGATATTTTTAGATTCTAATTTTCCATGCGGAGTATAGTTAATACTTCCAATTCCGGTTGTTAGAATTTTTTGAAATTCTCCAGGTTCAGCTTCACTAACCGTGCAATCATGCGAATTTGGTTGAATTATTATTTCCTCTTTTTTCTTCTTTCCATGAAGAATCCATAATAATCTTTTTGAAAGATCTGAAAGTTTATATTTTGGAATTAAGGTTCTATAGAATGATATACCGGTAATTACTCCGTGTCCAATTAAACCAATTGGAATTGGACTTGGTAGATAAATTGGTTCGGGTTCTAATTCGGCTGCCGGAGGTGCATCTTCTAACCCTGGTGATCCCCAGTTTCCTTCTCCTTTAGCATATCCTTGATTTACGATATTAACAAGAGTACCATAGAGACTTTGATCACCATGAGGATGGAGATGGCCCAAACAATGTCCCACAATTGTGGCGCTTTTAACTGCCTTCTTTCTACCTTCTTTATAAAGGGATAATAAAACTCTTCTTTCAACAGGTTTTAATCCATCAATAAATGAAGGCATTGCTCTAAATCTATTTATATATCTTCCATATTCGCTATAAAAAACTGGTATTATTTTCTTCACTGTTACTCCTCTTTAAAATAGAGATCTTTGAGGTTCAAGTTTTTTCATAGTTATAAGATAACTAAGAAATTTCAAATCCAGATTCTGCCGATACATTTCAAAAATTGGTGTA
>JAGVVH010000398.1 GCA_019135895.1 Bacteroidota bacterium
ATGCAAAACACAGTACCTTATTGGTGAAAATCTGTGAATGATACATACAATCAGCAGGAAAGATGTATAAGAGAAAAAATAACAATGAAAAAAGATAAAAACTTGTTTTATTATGTAGCTGGTTTTGTAGATGGGGAGGGAACATTTAATGTTTCTTTCACTAAACAAAAATATGCTTATAATAAACAAGGATTCAAATGGTTAATACATGTTTGTTTTCAGGTGTATCAACACCAAAATCATCGAGATATTCTCGAATTGTTAAAAGATAGAGTTTTTCACACCGGTAGAATTTATAGGAAATCTAGCCCGTATAATGTTTATACATTTACAATAGATAACCCTAGAAATCTATCGGAAAAAATTATACCCTTCTTTGATAAATATAAACTAATTGTGAAAGATAAAGATTTTCAGCTTTTCAAAAAAGTTGTTAATCTAATTTTGCAAAAGGAACATCTAAGAGAAGAAGGATTCAAAAAAATACTGGATATCGCTTTTGAGATGAATGATAGTGGTAAACAAAGAAAATATTCAAAAGAATATATTCTTAAAACCGCAAAAGAGCAATTATCAGAATAATGAATCTTATGCAAATCCTCAGAGACTACACGCCAAAAACAAAAAAGTGAATTTTTGTTAAGATATAGTCCACAAGGTTTTAACTTAAATAAAATTAAGTTTAAATTAATGCCTAAGGTAGCGAAGTACCTTGTCGGGTAGGAATACTGCCCATCCCAAGAGTGATTTTGGGATTAAATCCAGCTTATAACGGTGGAGCCCTTTATAAATGAGCGCATAAAGGGGAATACCGTGGGAAGTCGTCTAGTCGATTAAAACAGGCTAGATTGACCCCGTAACGACTTAGGTCGCCTATGTATAGTGGCGACCGAGATAGATTATTGATATAATCTATAATATGCTGGCTCTCAATAAAAAACGTAATATACATGAGTATATTTCTGAAAAAGAAAATATACAAAAGAGGAAATTCTAAAAACGTTGAGATGAAAATATAGTCTGTGCCACTAGTAATAGTGGGTTTCGCCTCTAAGATATAATTTAGAGATAAGCGATGTAAAGAACATGAAGTTCCGACGCGCACGAATGGCATAATGACTGGAGAGCTGTCTCGAAGACCTGCTCGGTGAAAATACAATACCGGTGAAGATGCCGGTTACCTGCAGATAGACGAAAAGACCCTAGAAGCTTTACTACAGCTTGATATTGAATATATGGATATTCTGCGTAGCATAGATGGGAGAGGTTTGAAGTGTACGATTTCGGTTGTACTCTACTCGACAGTGAAATACCATTCTTAATGTTTATATATTCTAATCTCTACGGCAAAAACGCAGAGAGACAGTATCTGGTGGGTAGTTTTACTGGGGCTGTATCCTCCTAAAGAGTAACGGAGGAGTTTATTAAGGTTAGCTAGGCGCGAATGGAAACCGTGCCGATAGTGTAATGGCACAAGCTAGCTTAACTGTAAGACGTACATGTCGAGCAGATGGGAAACCAGAACATAGTGAACCGACAACCCGTATTAGACGCGGTTGAAGATTAACGGATAGAAGCTACTCTAGGGATAACAGGCTAGTTCCGCCTAAGAGTTCATATCGACGGCGGAGTTCGGCACCTTAACATATCGGGGTGCGGCATGAGAAATCGTGCAGTCTGGAGTTGAATATATTTTTAAAACGGAGAATATATTTGATTAAAATCTTGGCTTATAACGGTGAACTCCATTTTTTGTTATAATGACTAAATGGACAATACCGTGGGAAGTCTAACCGAATTTGAACGATCTATCATTATAGGTTCTATTTTAGGAGATGGGTATTTAAGAATAATACCCGGCAGAAAAAATGCTTTTTTAGAAATTAATCACTCTATTAAAGCAAAAGAGTATGTAGATTATAAATACAATTCATTAAAAAGATTGTGTGAATCTGCTCCAAAAGAAAGACGATTATTCCAAAAAATCTTGAATTAAATCCAATTATTGTTGCTGTCTGGTATATGGATGATGGAAGTAAGTGTAGAGATAGAGATATTTATCTAAACACTCAACAATTCAGTATCCAAGACCAAAAAAGATTAGTAACTTTACTTAGAAAAATTGGGATTAAATCGAGATTAAATAAAGATAAAAAATACTATAGAATTAGAATTATGAAAGAAAGTATAGGCAAGTTTATGGAAATGATAGACCCCTATGTAATTTCTTCTATGAGATACAAATTGGTTATGACCCTGTAGAGACTTATGTTTTAAAACATGGAGCGTTACATATGCGTAACGCTAAGACGCCAACGCCTAATCATAATTGATTATTATGAAAGGATGAAGATATAGTCCATACTATTAGTAATAATAGACGAATATACGATGTCGGCTCACCTTATCCTGGTGGTGGAGAAGCTGCCAAGGCTGATGCCTCACGTCTGTCGCTGGTTCGAGCCCAGCCGGTAGCACGAATGGCAAGAAAGAATTTTCTTGCCCATTTCACAAAGCTTATAAACATTAGATTGTGATTTTAACAGTTTGAACCCGAAGAGGAAATGTTACAAAAGAGACATCAGCTAATTTAATCAATTAGCAAAAGACCATGTATGCAAGTTTGCATATCACGGCGGCGTAATATAGAAATATATTATGACAAGTTGGGGTTATCGGTGAAGTCCCTAAAACTTTTGTTTATAAAAGTTTGGGTGATAATACCGAGTCCCTCTCAACA
>JAGVVH010000367.1 GCA_019135895.1 Bacteroidota bacterium
AAATGGTTCGCGGCTACGCCGCTCCGGAGAAGCGATATATCTATAGCAAACGAATCCCCAAACAATCTACCTCACTGAAGCGCAGCTATACGTTGAATAACCCAGGTGCGTAGCACCGAACCATTTGTAGCGGCGTAGCCGCGAACCATTAATCTTATTGACGGGGTGTTGATATAATCGATTTTTTTATGTTCTTTTTGCTTGAACAAAGAACCAAAAATTCAAGGCAAAAATAATTCCACTCGCTCTGGAAACCTGCAAACAAGTTCCCATTCACTGGAGGGCCTCTCCTCCTTTTTGCCGGCCACTCACGGGGGATATAGGCAATGGCGTTATTCCGTCGGCAATGTTCTGCGAACTTGCCGAAAATAAAAACTTAACACTCAAGATTAAAAACTCAAAACTAGCCTGCTGACGGGGTGGTCGTGTTTTTGTTGGTTAGATACTATCCCAAAAGATTGTAGCGAAAACACTGCACAGGCGTAGGTTTGGGGCACAGGGACATAAGGTCGATGTCCGTAGAGACGCGATTAATCGCGTCTCCACAAACAGATCAAATCTCTCCCATGTCCAAAGCCGGGCAGGCGAAGCGCAATGAAGCGCGAAGCGCAATGAAGCAGGAACGCCAAAGAAAAATTACTTCAATTTAAAAGCTACTGCATGGTTAGAAGGCAATGGAGTGCGAATTGCTTCCGGCAATACAATTATATAACCGTCTCCCTCTCTCTTTAAAGTGGCTTTCAAAGTGGTGCCGAGAATGGAAATTTTTCCTGATTTAATATCTTTCAACCCCTCAAAATAGATCTCATTCGGCAACATCTTTTCTGCTTCGTCACAAAGGTAGATTGCATAAATCGTCTTGTCTTTTTTTTGTGTAAACCTTACTTTTCCAAAATTGTAGGGATAGATGGGACGTCTTTCATCCACGCTCCTATTTCACGCATTCTCAAAAGAGCGGTATCCGGCAAAGTTCCATCAGGGGCAGGCCCAACATTAAGCAAAAAATTGCCACCTTTAGAGACAATATCTACTAACAAATGTATCAACAAATTAGTGGATTTATATCGGTCATTGGGGACATAAGACCAGGAATCCCCCATAGACATACAGGTTTCCCAGGGATAAGGGAGTACTGTATCGGGGACTTGTTGTTCAGGAGTTCGGTAATTTTCATATTTCCCATGAACCGAACGGTCAACAATGAGCAGGTCGGGATTATGGGAGCGAGCCATAGCCGCAATTTTAGGAATGTTAACATCCTGAATCCACCCCTGACAACCTAACCAAGGACGAGTTTCCTCGTCAACACTCCAGGCAGGGCGCACCCAGCCACCGTCCAACCAAAGAATGTCAATATCTCCATAATTATGAGTCAATTCTTTTATCTGATTATACGTAAAATCACAATACTTTTGAAAGCGTTGCGGATAATCCGACGGATTATAATTAACATTACGATCTGGGGTTGCCCATTCAGGAGCCCAATAGTCAGGGCAATGCCAATCGGGTTTTGAGAAATAGAGTCCAACCCAAAAATTATTATCTCGGAAAGCTTTCACAATCTCCCCGGTAATATTTGCTTTAGAATTTGAATAAAAAGGACATGAAGAGTCGGTCACCGAATAGTTGGTTTCATCGGTTTCAAACATACAAAAACCATCATGATGCTTAGTAGTAAAAACAAAATACTTCATTCCTGCCTTCGAAGCTGCATCAGCCCATGACATGGGATTAAAAGCAAGCGGATTAAAAGTAGTATTCAGAGCTCTGTAACGGGACACATAGTCATTATAGGGTTCCCCGTTTCGGGTAATCCAAGGCTCATTGCATATAGACCATGACTCAACAATACCCCATTGTGAATATATCCCCCAATGCATCATAAAGCCGAATTTGAGATCTTGCCATTCATCAATACGGTTTAAAATAACGGAATCTGTTTCAAAATCACGATCAGACTGGGAATAAACCAAAAAATTCCAAGAAAGAAAAACTAAAAGAAAATATTTTTTCATCAGAACTATTTATAAACTTATGTTTGCATAATAGAACGACAAAAGTAAAAATAAAAAAGAGATATCCCAATCAATAATCTTAATTACTTTCTAATTTTAGCTTTTCCCCAAAATCGGAGAATAAGAACTTCTCCCAAAAAACATAGTAAAGCCAGGATTACAAAGTAACGCCAAAGTTGAATGCCATTCAGGCTATCCGCAATTTGCTTTGTCAAATCTTTAGAACTTCCATCAACAATTTCAAATGGATGAAGGTCATTATCAGAAAATTCCTCCAATTGATTTTTAGAATAATAAGTAAGATTTGACTCTCCTCTGTCAAGATTAAAAGCAATAGTGGAGACAGCGATATCCCCCTTGAAAACATCAAAGAATCCGGGAGTAGTTATTTGAGAATGAAAATATAAAGCGGTCTGATTTCCCATATTTTTTTGTTCAGGAATCAATTCATCCCCGGTTTTTTTGTTTTTGAGAATAAAAAGTTCTTCGGCACCGGAACTCTTATCGGCGATCATTTGCCAATCATCTTTTCCAATAATATTATACAAATGAGTTTGCATCTGACCCAGAATTCCAATATTATGCAGAGGAACAAAAAAGAGAGCATGCTTGTGGGCTTCCCCAAAATCATCATTCAATGCTACTGTTGAAAGAAAAATATTTCCTTTTTCAAGGGGGTAACAGGACAATAATGGTGCATTATTTTCCAGTATCATAATTCGCTCAACGGGATTTCTATGATTCTGAGATAATTCAAAATATTTGGTAATAAGCGGCATATTGACATTAACCGGTTCTTCACTAAAACTACCTTTATAATAAATACTTTCGGTATTAATTTTTCCAAGTTTGAGAGGAGTTTCAATTAAGCTTTTAAAATAGGCACACCCAAGATTATTCAAAAAAAGTTGCCACGATTGTTGATCCATCGTTTCGTTTGGAAAAACCAGTAAATTACCTCCACTGACAACAAATTTATTGAGTTCATCGGCGAGTCCGCTTGAAATAGTCTTAAGTTGATCAAGGATAATCAGTCTGGAGTTGCTAAAAGATGAATAGTTTACCTGATTGGCATTCATCACAGAATATTTAAACAACGAATCTTTCCCATATATTGCATTCAAGTAACGGTTATCATTATTGTCAACAATAGCAATAACAGGAACGGATTCCATCACTTCAAAAACAAAGTAAAGACGGTCATCAAAAGTGATCGGAGAATCTTCAATTTGAAGATAACATTGTTGAATTCCCGCAGAAGAAATGGTAAAATTGAGTTGATAATCAGTGTAACTTTCTGCCTTAATATCTAATGCCGCAATTGATCTTTGACGATCATTTATAAAGAGTTTAATAGGCAGTTTTTCAATATTGGTAGTCCCATAATTATGCACTCTCACCGTCAGCGCAACTTGTTGACCAATTTTAAATATGGGCGAATTAAACCAACAGCTGTCAATTGCAATATTATTTGTCTGCCGAACAGGAATTGGGATCAAAAAAGAACGACTGTTATCTGTTTTGGAAAGTGCTGAGAAATCAACATTATTTTTTTGAAAGTCGGATATATAATATCGATAGCGATTTTTTTTGAGAGAATAGGAAGCCGTATTATTTTCAAAGGCAACTATCTCTTTCAAAGATATACTATTCGGAGATATTTGAATTTCATCCAGTAATGACAAGATCTCATCTTTATTTAAAATGTGAGACTCTGCAGGTTTAAAATCTTGGGTTACTAAAATATAATCATCGGAATATGAAAACGCATTTACCACATTTTTAGCTGCATTTACGGCTTCAAATAAAAGAGAGCCATCTTCGGCATTTGCATCCATTGAAAATGAGTTATCAAGAAAAACAGAAACAAGATTGGCACTTTTATCATTTTTTGATTCATTAGGAATAAAAGGCTGGGCAAAAGCAAAAACAAGAGAAGCAATTCCTAATATTCTCAATAATAAAACCACTAAATGCTGGAGTTGAGATTCTTTTTTTGTTTTCTGCAATATATCCTGCAACAATTTAACATTCGAAAAATAGGTTGTTTTGTATCTTCGAAAATTAAAAAGATGAATAAATAGAGGGATCAGTATTGCAAATAATCCAAAAAGAAAGAGTGGATTTGAAAAACTCATTTTATATTTATTTGGTTATGAAATATGGAGTAGTAACCCTTTCAAATAACTTCCTTCGGGATGAAAGATACTGACAGGATGGTCAAGAGCATGATGTAAATGTTTAACAATTCTGACATTTTTATTTTCCATTGCAGCGGAAGAGAAAATAATAGTCTGGAAATCCTCTTGAGAAATAGCCTGAGAGCATGAAAAGGTAAAAATGAAACCGCCTGACTTAATTTTTTCCATCGCTTTCCTGTTTAAATTGCGGTATCCCTTTACACCCTGTTCTTTCACCTTGTGATGCTTGGCAAAGGCAGGGGGATCAACAACAATCAAATCATAAAAATCGGAGGGCATTGTATCAAGAAAATCAAAAACATTTTCAGCAAAAGATTGATGAAGGGTAGTATTCATGTTCAATAACGCAATATTGCGATCGGCATACTCGATGGCTTTTTTGTAAATATCCACTGAGTGGACAAGATCTGCATTCCCTGCAAGGGCATAAGCAGAGAAACCTCCGGTATAGGAAAAGAGGTTCAGTACTTTTTTTCCCGAAGAAAAAGTTTTTACTAATTGTCGGTTATCTCGCTGATCAATAAAAAATCCCGTTTTCTGTCCTTTTATAATATCTATATAGAAAGGGATGCCATTTTCCTTCACTAATACCTCTCCAATATTGCCATACAAAAGATTATCAACAGCCGCATTTTCTTTTATTTCGCCCAATGTTGAAGCACTTTTATTATAAATTGACTTAATCTGATTCGGAAAAAGCTCAAGAAAAATTTTCATAAAAGTATCCAGCAATAAATACATTCCATAGGAATGAAACTGAATAACCACGTTTCCGTCAAACCAATCAACAATAAGGCCGGGGAACCCATCCCCTTCCCCATTTATTAGTCGGAACATATTAGTATCGGAATTATGGAAAAGATTTAACGATTTTCTATATTTAACGGCCTTAATAACCTTATTTTTCCAAAATTCATAGGAGGGTTCAATTCTTTCAAAACTGAATATACGGACACAGATAGAGCTATCATTATAATGACCTGTTGCCAGATAGTTACCAAAAAAATCATAGACTTCCACTATTTCTCCATCAAAAAGAGCTTCATCCTGCCGAGATACTGCTCCTGAAAATACCCAAGGGTGAAAACGCAGCAATGACTTTTCTTTTCCTTTTTGTAAAGTTAATCTTTTCATATTCTACAAATAACGGGTAAAAGTAGCAACCAACGACCATTAAAGATTATTGTTGCTTACAGGCTGCCTTAATAAAGCCTAAAAATAGCGGATGAGGACGATTTGGTCTTGATTTGAATTCAGGATGAAACTGACAGGCAACAAACCATGGGTGGTTTTTCAATTCAATCATTTCAACAATTCCCTCATTCGGAGAAGTTCCACAAATAATCATCCCATTATCCGTCAAAATTTTACGATAATCATTATTCACTTCATAGCGATGGCGATGGCGTTCAAATACTTCCAAACAATTATACACTTTTTGAGCTTTGGTATCGGGCAATAACTTACAAGGATATTTTCCCAGTCTCAAAGTTCCGCCCAGCATGCTATATTCATTCTGACCGGGCAAAAAGTCTATAACAGGATAAGGTGTATTGGGGTCTATTTCCTTGCTATTCGCCCCTTTAAGATTGGCAATATTTCTTGCAAATTCAATAATGGCAACCTGCATTCCCAGACAAAGTCCCAAAAATGGAATATTATTTTCTCGGGCAAAACGGGTTGCATTTATTTTGCCTTCAATTCCGCGGGTTCCAAAACCGCCCGGAATGATAATCCCATCCATATTCTTTAGCATTGCCCCCGAATTTTTCTCCGTAATATCTTCCGAGTCAATCCAATGAATTTTTAGATCAGTCAAATAATAAATGGAGGCATGTTTCAGTGCTTCCACAACACTCAGATAAGCATCCTGTAATTCGATATATTTTCCAACAAGGGCAATATGAGTGGTTGAGTTGATTTTTTTGCTTTTGTCAACCATCTCCTGCCAATCGGACAAATCTTTTTCCTTACATTGAATTTTAAGTCTTTTCAAAACCTGTTCGGCAAACCCCTCTTCTTCCAAGGCCAAAGGAATTTCATAGAGAGAAGGCATATCAATATTTTCAATAATATTCTCCAGTTTCACATTGCAAAACAGTGACAATTTCTCTTTAATCTCCTTTCCCAATGGCCTGTCGGAACGACAAACCAGAATATCAGGTTGAATTCCGATGCTAAGCAATTCTTTCACGCTGTGCTGCGCAGGCTTGGTCTTCAGTTCATGACTCGGAGTAATAGAAGGAATAAGCGCTACATGAACATACATACAATTATTATATCCAACTTCATTTGAGAATTGCCTGATTGCTTCAAGAAATGGCAAACTTTCATAATCCCCCACTGTTCCCCCTACTTCCACAATAGCAACATCAGCGGCGTTTGACTGCGCATTAAGTAATATTTTCTCCTTGATCATGTTGGTGATATGAGGTATCATTTGCACAGTATTTCCCGCATATACACCATTTCTCTCATTATCAATAACCTGATAATATACTTTTCCTGATGTTACGTTACAATGGATGTTCAGATTTTCATCTATAAATCGCTCATAATGACCGATATCCAAATCTGTTTCCCCACCATCTTCGGTAACAAAAACTTCGCCGTGCTGATAGGGATTCATCGTTCCCGGATCCATATTTAGATAAGGGTCTAATTTTTGCATGGTCACTTTTACACCCCTTGATTTCAATAACCTGCCAAGAGAAGCTGCGGTAATTCCTTTTCCTAATCCTGAAACAACTCCGCCTAAAACGAATACATATTTTGTTGCCATAAATCTATTATTTTAGAAAATGCAAAAATATGAAAAATGTAGGAAAGCTAAGTAGTAAAAGTGAATTTTATCGTAAATAAAATATATTGAATAAGCCTTAAAAAACAATACAAGAGTAAACTGTGATGAATAAATTTCTATCAGTAAGCAATTTTATTCTGCAAAAAATTACCTGTTTTAAGATCATCAAAAGCTTTCATTAATTCTTCTTTTGTATTCATCACGATAGGACCTCCCCAAACTACCGGTTCGCTTAATTGCATTGAACTCATAAACAGCACCTGAGATTTTTCATTGGTTGCCTTTATCTCAACATAAGCCCCGGATGAAAGTTTTACCGCTCTTTTTTCATTTACTAAAACACCCCCAATATAAGCATCTCCTACCAGAGTAAACAACATAACTGAGCGTTCTTTTTTTGTCTTGATGCAAACAGATGCATTTGGGTTAAGATGAATATCGTAATAATCCAACGGAAGATATTTGCTTTCATATCCCTTTCTACCTTCAAATTCACCCACAAGAAGTCTCAGTTTTCCATTTTCCAGTTCAATCTCTCCAATTTCAGATTTTTTAATACTGTGATAAGTGGGGGGAACCATTTTATCTTTTGCCGGCAGATTAAGCCATAACTGAACTCCAAGTAATTTATCTGATGCCGGAAGTTTCTCTTCATGCAAAATTCCGGAACCGGCTGTCATCCATTGTACTTCTCCGTCGCGAATGGTATCTTCATTTCCTAAGCTATCTCGATGGGTCATTTGGCCACGATAAAGATAACTAATCGTTTCAATGCCCCTATGAGGATGCATGGGAAATCCTGCCGTGTAATCATCAGGATTTTCGCTGTCAAAAGAATCAAGCATCAAAATCGGGTCGTAATCTTGCACCGTTTTATTTCCCAGAACACGGACCAGATTAACTCCTGCACCGTCTTGCGTTCTGAAACCCGCAACCTGATTTATAATTTTTCTTTCCATTAAATTATCCATTTTTTATAATTTATATTTCTCATAAAGTAAAAAGTGATAAACACACTTTATTCATAAAACTAACTCTTTTAAATTGATTTTTTTAATAACATATATAAGTCTTGTTTTGTTTTCCATCGCCAAAAATTCAAAATAAAAGCACACATATAGAGAAACATAGTCAAAAAAGTCAAAATCAAAACCATAAATTTTCCACAAAAACTCCTTGAAAAAATCAAATTAAATAATGTCCAAAGCCGAGGCGCACAAATAAAAATAAAAATGATAATAAAGATGATAAAGAGGCTTATTTAGAGGAATAGATATTTTTTATATTTTTGCAGAAATAAAAAAATATGATGGATTCACTATTTAAAAGTTTTGAAAATACTACTGTGCTGGTAGTTGGAGATGTCATGGTAGATTGCTATCTAAATGGAAAAGTAAACAGAATCTCTCCGGAAGCTCCGGTTCCAATCATGAATGTTCAAAATCGGGAATATCGTTTAGGTGGAGCTGCCAATGTAGCGCTTAATCTTAAATCTCTTGGTGCAAAGCCCGTTTTATGTTCAGTCATTGGGAAAGACAACAAAGGCACAATTTTTTATAACCTTCTACAAAAAAATGATCTTGATTCATTAGGAATTATTCATTCAACCGACAGGAAGACAACCATCAAGTATCGAGTGGTCGGTAATAAAACTCAAATGCTCAGAATAGATGACGAAGATGACAGTTATCTGAATGAAAAAGAGTCCTCTCAATTTTTAACCACACTTACCCAAATTATCGACAATCAAAAAATTGACGTTATTGTTTTCGTTGATTATGATAAAGGTCTTTTTTCAGGAAATATTATTCATCAGATTGTCGGTTTATCAAAAAAGCTGAATATCATCACTACTGTTGACCCTAAAAAAAGAAATTTCTGGAACTATGAAGGGGTAACCATGTTTAAACCCAATTTTCAGGAGTTATGTGACGGATTGCGCATCGAAAACAATAACTTTTCCTTAGAAGAAATTCATCAGGTAATAAAAGATTTTTCGATCAAGCAAAATATTGATTATGTCATGACAACCCTATCAGAAAAGGGAATTGCCATATATGACAGGAAGAAGGATTTGTTTTTTTCACAGCCTGCCTTTTTGCGAAACATCAGTGATGTATCCGGAGCAGGAGATACTGTAATGTCCATTTCCTCTCTTTGCCTGGCTGCCAATCTATCGGCAAAGCAGACTGCCCAATTGGCAAATTTGGGTGGTGGAATTGTTTGTGAATATTCCGGAGTTGTTCCCATAACCCATGAAATGTTAAGAGCCGAAATGATGAAGCAGGATGACTTTAACAATAATTAGACCTGCAAAACGTTTCATTACCTTATGATAAACTCACCTCAAATGAAACACCTAAAATATTCGGTTATTTCACTATTTCTTCTTTTATGCACTATAACTTCTTTTTCTCAGACTTCTCCTTTTGGGGTTCCGAATTTATTAAAATATGACAATCAGCGATTTCATTTTGGGTTTTCTATCGGATATAATCAATTTGATTTCACTATTAAGACAAAAGCAGATCTTTCAGGATATGATTCCTTGATGGTCATAAATACATCTCCTCTTAGCGGTTTTAATCTTGGAATTGTCACAAACCTGAGACTCGGCAAATATTTTGACTTGCGTTTTATTCCCGGACTTGCTTTTGGAGACCGCATTGTCAATTACACGATCAAATACAACAACTCAACTCGTCTTGTTACCAAGAAAAACATAGAATCTGTTTACTTAAACATCCCATTATTAGTAAAATTCAAATCATCCAGGATGCATAATGTAAGGGTATATGTTATTGCCGGTGCGCAGTACAGTCTTGACTTAATTTCCGCTGCAAAAAAAGAGGAAACGCATTCCGATGAAATCTTTCTAAAATTGTATCCCAATGATTTTCAAGGACAAGTGGGTGCAGGATTAGATTTTTACTGTACCTATTTTAAATTTACAACCGAGTTAAAAATGTCTTTCGGATTTGTTAATCTGTTAAAGTACGAAAACAATATGTACGCATCAAGTGTAACTTCTTTAAAATCAAAAATATTAGAAATATCATTCCTTTTTGAATAAATAAAATGGCAAACAACGAAGAACTTTTCAAAAAAATCATCTCTCACTCGAAGGAATATGGTTTTATTTTCCCCTCCAGTGAAATTTATGACGGATTAAGTGCAGTTTATGATTACGCTCAAAACGGCGTTGAATTAAAAAACAACATCAAAAATTACTGGTGGAAATCAATGGTTCAATTTCATGAGAACATTGTCGGTATTGACAGTGCAATCTTCATGCATCCCACTATTTGGAAAGCATCCGGACATGTTGACGCATTCAATGATCCGCTCATTGACAACAAAGACTCTAAAAAACGATACAGAGCAGATGTACTCATTGAAGATTATATTCAAAAAATTGAGGATAAAATTTCAAAAGAAGTAGAAAAAGCAACAAATCAAAGAGTTGTTGAATATCAGGAAAAGAAAGAGAAAATTTTGAAAAGATTTTCTGAATTAATGAACAACAATGACTTACAAGGGCTTAAGGCATTGATTGAAGAATTGGAAATAGTATGTCCAGTATCCGGCACCAAAAACTGGACAGAAGTACGCCAGTTTAATTTAATGTTTTCTACTCAAATCGGGTCGCTTTCAGAAGGCACTGATACCATATATTTGAGACCGGAAACAGCACAGGGCATTTTTGTCAATTTTATCAATATTTACAAAACCGGAAGGATGAAAATACCTTTTGGGATTGCTCAGATTGGGAAAGCTTTCCGGAATGAGATTGTTGCCCGTCAGTTCATTTTCAGAATGAGAGAATTTGAACAAATGGAGATGCAGTTTTTTGTTAAACCGGGAGAAGAACTTAATTGGTTTAACTATTGGAAAGAAGAGAGGATGAAATGGCATCTTTCATTAGGAATCCCTACCGAGAGCTACCGTTTTCATGATCATGAAAAATTAGCCCATTATGCAAATGCTGCGTCAGACATTGAATTTAATTTTCCATTTGGATTTAAGGAACTCGAAGGTATTCATTCACGAACTGATTACGATTTAAAACAACATGAACAATATTCCGGTAAGAAATTGCGTTATTATGATCCGGAAACTAATGATAGCTATATTCCTTATGTTATTGAGACCTCAATAGGTGTTGACAGGATGTTTCTGGCTGTACTAAGTAACGCCTACGATGAAGAGGTA
>JAGVVH010000433.1 GCA_019135895.1 Bacteroidota bacterium
AATGACTTTCATCAACTGCAAATAAATCAATATTATTTGTCATTTTTAACAATTGTGTAAATTTTATATCACTAAATCTCTCTGGAGCTACATAAAGAATCTTTATTTCTTGTTCAATTAATTTATTCTCAATAATTCGTTTCTCGTTATCTGATAAACTCGAATTATAGAATTCTGCGGGAATGCCTTTTGATTTTAAAGCATCAATTTGATCTTTCATTAAACTAATTAAAGGGCTAATCACAATTGTTAATCCCTCTTGGAGCAGAGAAGGAATCTGATATAACAGACTCTTCCCTGCACTTGTTGGCATAACTACTAAAATTCCTTTTACATCTTTATTAAGAATTTCATCAATTATCTCTGATTGATATGGACGAAATTCTTTAAGATTAAACACTTCTGTTAGAATTTTTGTCTTCATTTATTTTTATATCCTTTAACTCTCGTAGTCAAATGGAAAATCAATAAGATCTATAAAACGATCTATTAACTTTTCTATTTTTTCTTCAGATTGAGTCATGTAAGCATCATGAAACGCATAAATATATTGCCAATTTAATAAATTCTTTACGGTTCGATTACCAAAAACTAATGGATATTTCTTTTCAAGATTCATTAAAATCGGCAAGATCTTATTCTTAAACTTATTGAAATTTTTACAGTCAATAAACATATCAACAATATTATATTTATCTAAAGTATCATTGATAATTTTATCGATTGTCGTTTGGGTGATTACATTCAACAAGCTTGAAATTCTAGTATCTTCCACCTGTTCTCCAGCTACGATTTTTCTAAGATCATGTTGAATGATTTTGAGGACTTCAGGATCTTTAATTATTCTATCAATCTTATCATATAAATTATATGAAAAATCACAAATATAGTCATCCCCTTCTGGAACAAATATAATTTGTTCACGTAATTTATATAGTCCGGAAAGAGCATAATTTACTGTATCAAAATAATTTATGTAGAAAAGGTAACGCAACTCTATCATGAAGATGATATACTCCAAGAACATGAAGTATACTTTCTTTGTTTAAATTCTTATCATTGATAAGTTTCAAACATCGAAAGGCTGGACCTATAAAAGGACTAAATTTAATTCCTGTAATTCCTCTAAGAGAAACAAGTCCTCCTATCGCAAAATGTCTTAGTTCCGATTCTTGCCGAAATTCATCATCATAAATCTTCTTCCAAATAACGTTCTGTTTATGAAGCTTAAACTGCCAAACATATATGAACTTATCAAACAATTCTTTATTCTTTAAAAGAACCTTTTTAGACTCTTGAATTGATTTTAAATTCATTTCATAAATATATTTAGATGTATTAAATTCCTTATATTTGAGGAAGATAGGGATGTCGAGACTAAAAATATAATCACAATTGTCTGGAGCATCCCTATCCAAGAATAAATTATAACATTCAATAAATTTTGAAATATCTCTAGGAGATACGTCCCCAGCTATAATGCTATAACCTCCCGAATCTATAAAGAATTTTCTATCATTGCCTAGTACCTTTTTATACTCAATAATTTCTTGAGTAATTCGATGCAAAGTGTCAAATCCAAAAGAACCTTGCCGCAATCCAGCAATTAAACTAAACAAATAATTATTCACATATTTATCTATTAATTTTAATTGATTTGGCTCAATAACGTCACCGGTTGTATGAACATATTGACTACTCATTCGTACAGTTCCTCGTCTCTGATTAAGTGCAACTCTTTTAATATGCCATTTACGAAATAACTTGAGAATTCAATACAGCATTTATCAGAATTATAAGTAGTGTAAAATCGAATTTCTCCAATAAAATCTTTCACAAATTCCCATCGTTTATTAACTTTTGTACAACATCCTGAAAATCTTTTAAATCCAATTTCATTTGGATCACTTTGATCCTCAGTGTCATAATTTTCATGCCATAATGTTCCATCTTCTCTAATTTCATAATGATCTAACCATTGTGCCGGAGTATTCTTTGTTTGAAATACTTCTTTTGAAAAATCTTTTTCAATAGGTAATTTATACGAGCATTTTATATTATCAAACATTCCCATGTTTTTTGATGTACTCCTTTTTATGTTGGTATATTTATCTGTTATTATAGTTTTATTCCTATTCCTATACAGTCATGTTCTGGAGCGTTATGATACACTTCTATTGGTTTTATACCGGCAAGATCGAATAAGAACTTTATACCATCTGGAAGAATTCTCCAACAATCAACCGGGTGTCGATGTTCAACCCAAGAAGTTGGGGCAATCAGACACAATATGCCGGCTTTTTGTGTTACTCTTGTTACTTCTTTGATCCACTTATGCAGATCTTGTACATGTTCTATACATTGTCCAGATATAACAATCCTATACGTATTATCTTCAATGGGATATTCATAAAGAGATGTAGCAACTATGTCAACATTTTTTCCTGTTTGAAGATCTAATCCTTTATATGACCAATCTGGTGGAAGTAGATTTCTATATGATCCGTTAATGTCTACGCTTCCGATATCTAAAATAGTATCTGTTGATTTATAATTTGAATAAATATATTTCTCAAAAAATTTCTTCATTTCATTTAAAGATGATTGATGCATTTACATATTCCCTTTACATCAACTATTTCCCAACGAATCTCCACTTCCAGTACTAATAATTCCTGTTAGACACCCAACAACCGCGTCACCAACTCTAGCCATTCCAAGATCATTTACTTTAATATCTCCGCTTGCACTAACAATT
>JAGVVH010000208.1 GCA_019135895.1 Bacteroidota bacterium
TGTCGTCAGTGTTCTATCCAGAAAGCAAAAATTGAATGTTTGGGTGGAAGGAGCTTATGGTACAGGAAAGTCACATGCTGTTCTTACTCTCAAACGGCTTTTGGATGCAAACGAAGAAGATACAAAAGAGTATTTTGAACAATTTGGTCTTGACAACGATCTTCTCAATAAGTTTTTAGGTATAAAGAAACTTGGCAAGATTGTCACTGTTCATCGATATGGCTCCTCATCAATTTCAAGTGATAATGATTTGTTCTTGGCGATGCAAGAGAGCATCGAAAATGCACTTGCAGAAGCCGGAATAGAAAATAAAGCTACTGGCGCATTACGTTCAGCGGTGATAAATTATCTATCAGAAGAGGAAAATAAACAAAGCTTTGAGGTCTTTGTTAAAGGAAGTTATTCATCGTTGTTCGGTGGTGAAAGTGTTGATGACATAATCAAGCATCTTAAAGAATATGAAGATGAGCCATTAGCAACACTGATGGGTAAAATTTTCAAACTGGCCAATGATAAGAATATTCGTGCTCTATATCTTTCAAAGGAAGATATGGTAGCCTGGATAAAAGAAGTGATTGACAAAAATAATTTGCAGTCATTGGTCTTTATCTGGGATGAATTTTCTGAATATTTCAAGAATAACCAACATAGGTTAACTGGCTATCAGGAAATACTGGAAATTAGTGAAACATATCCGTTCTGCTTCATACCGGTATCCCATCAGAGTGAGGCTTTAATTTCTGATTCAGATAAGGAAAAAACGAAGATTATTGGTCGTTTTGTTCGCCCATATTGTAGTATTGAATTACCTGAAAACATGGCATTCCGATTAATGGGTGCGGCCATGCGAAAGAAAGAGAACGACCCAATGTTAATGGGTGAATGGAATGATATTATCAATGATTTGTCTGATAGAACACACGATTCAAGAGAAATTGTGAAGAATATGGCAAAGATTGATGATAAAGATTTGGCTGGTATTCTTCCTATTCATCCATATACTGCTGTGTTGCTTAAACATATAGCAGCCTCATTTGATTCAAATCAGCGCAGTATGTTTGATTTTATCAAAAACGATAGAGGTGAGGATATAAAAGGATTCCAGTGGTATATAGATAATTTTGGGCCTTATGAAGATAACCCATTGCTTACAATTGATATGCTTTGGAGTTTCTTTTATGACATGGGGAAAGAGAGCCTAGCGCCTAAAATCCGAATTATCCTTGATTACTATCCAAGATTACAGTCAAAACTAAATGCTGATGAACGACGCATCCTGAAGGCTATCTTATTAATGCAGGCAATGTCATTAGAGGTGGATGACTCTGTTGATTTGTTTATCCCTAATGAGAAGAATCTAAATAATGCCTTTGAAGGGTCTGACCTTGAGTCTGGCGAAGCATCGAAATGTGCTGAGAAGCTAGTTCGTGATGGCATACTTTACAAGAAGCCACAAGGGAAAGATAAGACGAGCTATTCGATTTTGACCGGGACAATGGATGCAGGGCAAATTGAAAATTCCAAGAAACAATTTGAAACAAAACCGACCTCCACATTAGTTCAAGAAGGAACTATAGGGGAGAGTATAGAACTTACGGCTGCTTTAAGACTACGTTGTAAGTTGGATTATGCATGTATCAATGATTTTGAGATTGTGTCAAAGAAGGCTGCATCATTAGCCGATAGTGATGACAAGAGAATTTATGTCGTTGCAACCTTCTCAAAAGATTCTAATGAGAGCAGTGCATTATCCAAAAAGATCAAAGAAAGATTTGCTGAGAACCCGGATAGTCCTGTGGTTTATGTCGATTGTGGAAAAACGCCACTGGGATCTGACTCTTTCTCGGATTGGGTAGAAAACAAGGCTACTGCTTTATACCTTCAAGGAAAAGACAATGGGCAGTCAACCCAATATGCACAATATGCCATGAAAGTTCTTAGTCAATGGAAAGAGAGGATTAGGAATGGCCAATATGTCGTATATAGTCAGAATGAACCTGATGGCGAATTCGCAGGCAATGCTGACGCTTTGATTGCTTCGCTGTCATCAATAAATTCTAAACGCTTTAAGCTTGGTCTTGAGTGTTATAATGTAATTGACAATATGTGGAAATCCGTAGGCCTAAAACAAGGAGTTGGCTGTGGATTAACTCAAAAGGTAGAGGGAACTTTCAGATCTTCAAATACTACAACAAAATTAGAAACCGCATTAAATGGTGCTTGGCTGATCGATAATTATTGGGAAAGTCAGCCATCTTTAACAATCTCCAGAATAAAGATAAATCTGGACAAGTATTTTGATGAGATTATTGAGAAGAATGGGCGTATTTCAATTTATGAGATTTATTCTTATTTGAAAGATGCTCCGTTTGGATTCATGCCATGTAATTTATCGGCATTTATAATCGGATTCCTACTCAAAGAACAAATTCTAAGTGAAAAATATACTTGGAGTGATGGAACAGTAAGCGATGACCTTTCTCAGGAGAGATTTAAAGATATGGTTGAAAGAGTCATAAAGAACGATATAACTCCTATGCCAAGATATAAGGATGAGTATATTGTCGCTATGACGGAGGAAGAAAAATCCTTTATTTCTGCCACGTCTATCGCATTTGGGATAAACAAAACGTTATGCTCATCAGTAGAAAGTGCGAGAGAAAGAATAAGGAATAAGATGAAGGAGTTATCCTTCCCGATCTGGACCCTTTTATCTATTCTTGATGAGCAATCGACGGAAACTGATTTAAAAGACATATCCGATCTCATTAACCTGTTTTTTGGCATCGCTAATAATAATCCTGCAGAATCAGGACAAACTGATAATGATATTGCCGTAGCAATAGGCAAGAAATGCATTGAATGTCCTGATGCGCCTTCAGACTTGGCAAATATGTTCACAAAAGAACTCTGCACAAAGGGCATGGAAGCGTATCTGAAATCATTCAATAAGGGTGAATTATTGGCACTAGCTAAATCTGTTGATGATGGAGGTCAGTATATCAATGCATTAAGAGCCAAGTTCGATGCTGACGCAGCGAACTGGGTTTGGAAGAAAGATACGGTTGATCAGCGTATTGAGGATCTTATTTGCGAGTATAAAATCATTGAAGAGAGCAATAAAATTGTAGATATTCAATCTTCATATAAAAAGTCACTCGAGTCATGGATTGATAAATGTAGAAACATCAGGTTGCCTTATGTAATGATTAAATCTGTGGTCGGTGAATTAGATACTCTGCTGTCATACTTATACAGGCTCTGCATAGATGGTAAGATTCCAGATTCACAAAAAGAAGATTTCTTAAATAGCATTAAGAACTATGGCGAAGACTTCAAGCGGTTTTACGGAGCTCAACTGCCTGTCTTTAAGAAAGTATGCTCTTTCTACCTTTCTGGATTGGCAGACAGTGACGTTGAAGCAATATTCTTGAAAGTTCATTCAAATTGTTTTACAAAAGACAAGACAGAATATGAACCTTCTCTGGACAATATAGTAAATGAATACAAGAAGAACCTGGGTTCTCAAAAATTAAAAGCATTGTGGAATGAGAAAACAGGTACAGCCTCACCATTGGCATGGTCAAGAAAGTATGTAATGCCAATTATGGTTATGATGAAAGCTGATGAAGAAGAGGAATGCCGGAAGGTCTTTTCTACAATCAACAGTAGTAATCCAGACCAAAAATCAATTGAGAAGGCACTGCAATTCTTAGATAACGCATCATTCTGGGATGAGATTTCTGATCAATCAAAACGAGACAAGGCTTTTATTGAGAAGATAATAAAGAAGTCTAGATTTGCCATGCTTAGTGATATTCAGGCTGTAAAACATTTTTTACAAGACCATATTACTGATGAACCATATTATTGGAATGGTTCTTCTGCTGTTGAAAATAGGTTGGATGAACTTGCTCAGCACAAATACGTCTCTGGTGGTTATCAAGCAGCATTCAATAAAATTGATTCAATGGATGCCGAAGTGGTCAAATCATATCTTAAAGATTTGATAAAGAACAATATGACTATCGGCGTGGAGATAATAAACAATAAGAATTAATATTCCTGATGGATAAACTGTATTCAATAATTGACTCATATCTGACATCTGATAAGTGCACCCCAATTATTGTGGATGTACCTGATGCCATAATGCTTGAAGAGTTAGTAACACATTATCAGGTGGCAGCTAATCTAATCATACGGTCATCAAAATATTGTTTGGATAACGATACTCCTCAAATTGATAAAATGCAATATGAGTTAATTCATACCGCAAAACCCACATTTCTTTTAGGTCTATCTACGCATTTGAAACTTCGTGGTGAAGCCGTACTGAAAAAAGAATTGAGGCGTATGCTGGATATGACTGTTGAAAGCAAACTGGTCATCCTTACATTTCAATGTCGGGAATACCTGGATTTTGGTGATCCTAGATTAATGGCATCATCGAGAATAATAATTGCACCTGGAAATAATTCGGTTGTTCCTAAGGTGGTATTTGTGAAAGACAGTATTGACTACCAGGTTGACGCTAGTGTTAGGGGTATTCGTCAGATGCCAAAATTGTTTGAGGCTATTGAACAATATCCTGTCATATGCGTAAAGACAACAAAAACAAAAAGGAGTTTTCCTGATTCATTGATATCAATAGAAGAAATCGATTCTTCCTATACCGCACTACAGCATACATACACTGGTTTTAAGGAATTCGATAAAGAATGTGGCACGGAAAAGCAATGGGAATATCTTCTGAAGTCTTTGAATAGTAGGGGAGGATGGACAGAGTTTTTAGAGTATGAGTTTGGGGGCTTAGACAACTTATTGCCGACGATAGAACATTTTTCTTCCTTTGACTCAAATAAGCAATGGGCCTATTACATATCACTTCGTAAACATGGAGCTAAAGGAAATAAATATTTGGCTGAAGTGCTAAGTGAGGCTAATACTTATGATGATTTTATTTCAGGTCTATATGAATCATTGCTGAAATTTGACAGTAAACAAAGCTCTTTTGAGGAAGTGTATAGTCAGCGAAAAGTGATTCTCAAAGGTATATCTGGATTTACACCTGTTTTAGCAACTTATCTTAAAAAGCTGTCAGATAAGAAAGAAAGTGCTATCTATTACTTGACAGATTTGACGCAGCAGGAGAAAGAAAAAATTATTGATACTATCTGCTGCTATAGAGAATCTTTCTCACGGGTAGATTTAATGACTGTGCTGAGGAGGGTATATCCAGATTTGTACTACTACTTAAATTCTTATAAATCAGGCATTCGACTAATTGATTATTACTTTGATGATTACAAGTATTGCAAAGTGACAAATAATATTAGCGAAGGCTTCAGAATGAAAGTTAATGAACAAGCCACACTTCGAGAGTATAATAAGGATTTAAGTCCGAGAAGTTGGTTCGTTGATAAAATTGATAAACAAAAGACAGCGCTCTATTTCGTTGACGCTTTTGGTGTTGAATACTTAAGCTATCTTCGGGAAAAATGTTTTGAAAAACAACTTTCCATGAAGGTTGAAATAGGACATTGTGATCTTCCTTCGATTACATCCGTAAATAAGGGTTTTGTGGCTCCATTTGTCGATGCCGGATGTAAATGTGTTGATATTAAAGAACTAGATGAAGTTAAACATTCTGGTCAGAAGGACTATAATTACGAAAACACAAAACTGCCAATCCATATCGTTGAAGAACTAAGGCTGATTTCGACATGGGTTGAAAAAATAGAAGTTGATCTGGCTTCAGGAGGGATAGATAAGGTTGTGATGATTGCGGATCATGGAGCGAGTCGTTTGGCAGTCATAAATGAATCTGAGACTTCTGTTGAAGTTGCTGAAAAAGGAATGCACTCTGGACGCTGTTGCCCAAAAGCAGATATTTCTGAGAAGCCTGATAGTGCAACAGAAGAAAATGGATTTTGGTGCTTAGCAAATTATGATAGGTTTAAAGGAGGAAGAAAGGCTAATGTGGAGGTCCATGGTGGAGCATCTCTTGAGGAAGTTGCGGTTCCTATTATTGAAATCACGAAAACAAAGAAGAATATTGAGTGCAACGTCTGCACAGATAGTAAAATAGTAACGGTCAGCTTCAAGAAAAAAGCAGAAATAAGACTGTTTATCGCTGAGATTTCTGATAATGTTGAAATTGCGATTGGTGGCAATATTTATCAGGCGGAAAAGACGGATTCACAGTTTTATTATAAGGTACAGCTTCCAGACATTAAGAAAGTCGGATTTTATGATTTTGAAGTCCATCTAGATGGTAATGTGATCAAAAAAGGCCTTTCATTTGAGATTAAGAAAGAAGGAGCTACCGAAAGAAAGTTTTTTTAAAGCCTTGAAATTATGGAAGAAAAGTTAAGACAATATTTTGAAGACATGGTCGTCTATAAGGACCTTAAAGAAAGCAACTTTTTTAAGGCTCTTAAATTACCTTCTTTTTTGCGTGACTGGCTACTGAAGATGTTTGAGGACGACGAAGGTAAATTTGATGTTGAAGAAATAACTGAATTTATCCATTCCTACATACCATCAAAAGGAGACTGGAAGGGGATTAAAGATCGTATTGTTTTAGAAGGCGAGCATGTAAAGATGCTGACCAGGGTGTCAATTGATATCAGTGTTCATAACCAAGAGGTTACTTTTGCATTACCTGATTTTGCCCTTTCAAACAAGGATACAATCATAGAACCTGAAGTTTGGGATAGATGTCGTGACGAACTACTAAAGGCTAATGAAACTTGGGGAGTTGTTGAGTTGGGCTATCGCTATCCTGATAAAGAGTCTCGAACAACAGGAAAAATCAAGTTAATTAGTTTCCAGAACTTTTGCCCGTATGATATTGATTTGGAATTTTTTAAGGATGTTCGAAAAGAATTCAATATTCATGAGTGGATTGACATAATTCTTGGAGCGATGGACTACAATGCTGCCGGTTATGAAGATGAACATCAAAAGATGGCGATGATATCCAGACTGCTTCCTTTTGTGGAAAAACGAGTTAACCTAATAGAGCTTGCTCCTAAAGGAACTGGAAAGTCATATTTGTTCGGAGGTATCAGCCGATACGGATATTTGTCTGCTGGAAAAATGACTAGAGCAAAACTGTTTTATGACCTTGGCCGGCGAGAAGATGGTTTGGTCTTTTTCCATGACTACATCGCTTTTGATGAAATCCAAAAAGTTGAGTTTGACAATCCCAATGAAATGACTCAAACCCTTCAGGGATATATGGAGCAAGGTACCGTAAAGATTGGGGATAAGAATGACGTTGCAGATGCCGGATTTGTTATGCTCGGAAACATTGACCAAGAGAAAATGGATGAGTGGCAAAACATGTTTGATGGGTTGCCAACTGTTTTCAAGACAAGCGCATTAATCGATAGAATTCATGGCTTCATAAAAGGCTGGGATATACCTCGAATGAATGAAGGTTTAAAGATTAAGGGATGGGCATTAAATTCGGAGTATTTTACAACAATAATGCATTTAATGCGCGATGATGCATCATATCGTGCAATCGTAGATAGAATCGTAGAATATCCGGATAATGCGGACACTCGCCATACTGAAGCTGTCAAAAGACTGGCTACGGCATTTATGAAATTGTTGTTCCCTAACGTACGCTCAGTCTCGGATGTAAACATTGCAGAGTTCCAACACTATTGTCTAAGACCTGCAAAGAAAATGAGAGAAATAATACTCCGACAGCTCGGCATGCTTGATAGTCAGTATAAGGGCATCGATATGCCAAAATTTTCTGTAAAGGGCATAGACAATGAATAAAAATACTTGCATTGCATGTGGACAAGAAATCCTGGACAAAGACACTATCGGGATTAATAAAAAGTTAATTAGCGATAATGTAAAGAATTATTATTGCATAACTTGCTTGGCGGATTACCTTGGTTGTGAAGTTCAGGATATATATGATAAGATAGAAGAATTTAAAGAAGAAGGCTGTAAGCTTTTCGTTTAAGGAATATCATGAAGAGATTAGTATATGCAGACAATGCTGCAACTACGCGAATGAGTCGGCGCGCTATAGATGCGATGACCTCTTTCTTGTCTGAGGAATATGCTAATCCCTCACAACCTTATTCTTTCGCGCGAACGTCAAAAAAAGCATTGCTCGAATCAAGGCAGGTTATTGCCGATTGCATTGGGGCTTATCCTGAAGAAATATATTTCACGTCATGTGGCACGGAAAGCGATAATTGGGTCATTCATGAAGCAACACAAAGAAAATTCGATATAGTTACTTCTTCGATAGAACATCATGCAATACTACATCCTTGTGCATGTGCCGAAACTACTGGCTTAAAAGTAACTTATCTTCCTGTGGACAGCAAGGGATTAGTAGATGTTTACGAGCTTGACAAATCTATTGTACACACTCGGACCCTTGTATCAATAATGATGGCCAATAATGAAATTGGAACTGTTCAGCCAATAAAAGAATTATGCAAAATCGCACATTCTAAAGGGGCAATTTTCCATACAGATGCTGTCCAAGCAATTGGCCATATCCCTGTTAATGTCCATGACCTAGGTGTTGATTTGCTATCTGCATCAGCCCATAAATTTAATGGTCCTAAAGGGATAGGTTTTTTATATGTTAAAAATGGCCTAAATATTAGTCCTTTTATCTATGGCGGAGGTCAAGAAAAGGGATTGCGCTCTGGAACTGAAAATGTCGCTTCAATAGTTGGAATGGCTACAGCGCTGAAGGAGAATTTCGAAAACGCAGATAAGAATACCAATCAGCTCCGAATTTTAGAGAAGATTTTAATTGATTCTTTACGTTCTTCTGGTCTCGATTTTATTCGCAACGGAACAAACAATATCCCTGGTAATATTAGTATTTCGTTCAAAGATGCAGACGGAGAGATGATGTTGCACCGTTTAGATTTGATGGGAATTTCTGTGTCAACAGGATCTGCGTGTGACAGCCAAAATACTCAAATATCTCATGTGATAAAAGCAATATCCTTAGATAGCAGATACGCAAAGGGTACAATTCGCATTTCTTTAGGCGTAAATAATTCTGAGGATGATGTTTTCTACATCACTTCCGCACTCAATAAAATTATTTGCGAGTAGATTTCACAATTAGATAATCAAAACCAACGTACGAATTATGAAGATAAACATATTTGGTTCAGAGGGTTTAATAAAACAAATGTTTGTTTGTCGATGTTTATGACATATAACTCCAGATTCTATGAGTGACCATCTTATCCCCGAATATATAAAAGAGGAAGCCGCCCAGAACGGATTCAACAGCATCGAATATGCTGGTCGTTCGGACGGCTCCGACTATTATTCGGTCGGCATTGTTGACGGGGAAGGATGTCCACTTCCGACTGGATTGCCGACATTCATTAAAGACTCCGACGGTACGCTTTCTATTATCAGCGGTCTTGATGGACTGGACTTATGCTCCAAGTTCTTTTAGTGCATAGCGAGGGTTATCGTGACCGATGGTAATGCTGTTGTTCCTGCTCGACCTGCTTTGCGGCCTGTTCCTGGGCAGGGGAGACTGTAAACAGGAACAAGAAGTGCAGTGATTTCGGGAAAAAGAACTACAGTGGAAACGGGAACAGTCTATGCAGTAATTTCGGGAACAATAGTGCAGTGACTGTTGTGCTAAATTA
>JAGVVH010000198.1 GCA_019135895.1 Bacteroidota bacterium
AGATCCGGCCTTAGGGAGCAAACCAGCGCGAAGTTTCTAAAACGAAGGCTACGCACGTAGAAGCTCCAGCGGAAGGTTTTCGGACGCGGGTTCGACTCCCGCCGCCTCCACCAATATAATGTAATAAAATAAATAACTTACAACGATTTTTGTTTTTATAGAGCCGCTTGGGGTCCTTTTGGGGCCCTTTTTTCAGCTCTATGTTCATACTCTTCCACAAATCTTGATCCATCATTGTGAGTCATGTTTGGAATATAAGCGTAATATTTTTCGACGATCATCTTCAATGAGGAATGGCCTAACATCCGCTGAACCCACCCGAGATTTTCACCCGCTGAAATCATTAAAGTGGCGAACGTATGACGAGTCTGGATCATCGGCCGGTATTCAATTTTTGAAGCATTTAAACCGGCTGTCCAGGCTGTCTTACGCAGTGTTTCAACATCAACGGGTTTGTCATCAAAGTTCAAGAAGGCGTATTTGCTCCTGAGGCGAGTTCTTGCAGCCTGTTCCTGAAACGCGCTATGAACCATCGGCAACATATCAATTGTCCGGAAAGAACCTTCAGTTTTTGGACGTCCTTCTTCGCCATATACCCTTGTTTCAACGATATCTATTTTTCTTGTATCCAGGTGGATGTTGCTCCATTTTAAAGCTGACATTTCGCCGCCCCTCATACCTGTAAAAAAAGCTACCGTAAAAAATGGTTTATAGAAAGAGTTTACATTGTCCAGAAACAGATGAACCTCGTCCATCGAAAGCGGCATTATTTTGGCCTTGCTAATTTTGTGGTTATCGACCAGCAGCATTATATTTTCGTTAATATATTTATTTCTATGTGCCAGTTTGAAAACCGACCTCAACGGTATTAAAATATTGTTAATGCGCTTCGCTGAACATTCCAACTCGGATATCATCTCCTCGACATCAAGATAAGCGATGTCTATAATCGGCGTATTACCAAAGCGAGGTAGAATATAAGTGTTCATAGCTGATTTGTAATCGATCATTGTGGATGGTCTTACCTTTTTGACCATTATCTTATGCCATTTCTCCACCAACTCCCCAAACAATGGTTTTTCATCAGTCTGCCGGGTATTCGGAAGATCACCGGTCAGTTTAATGCTCCTGATATATTCATCCCGAAGGATACGCGATTCTGTAATAGATTGTGAAAGAGCTTTCCTGATTCTTCGTTTCTTGATTTTCGTCAAGAAATACCAGGCATTTTTTCTTTTAACCATGTGGTGGTTTTTATTTTTGACCATATTTTTATATCCTCCAATCTTTCTTTTCTCTGGGGGATATTCCAGGTCTTTCCCTTTTTATTTCTTTGGTCCTGATCACCTCCTTTTTTTGATGAAGTGAATTTCTTTCTAGCTCTTCGACAGCAGTGATGGGGTATAACACTCGTGTTGATCCGGGGACCCGTATATACTGTAGCAAACCATTTTCGCGCCAATTTTTTACGGTCGATGGTGTTACACGAAATCTTTTCGCCACCTCGTTTTGTGTCAAATTATGAAAAAAATTTAGTTTGTTTTCATTTTCTACTTTATGATTCATAGTTCTGATCCTCTATAAATAGGAATCAGCAAAAAACTTGACTTTAATAGAAGATAAAAACTTTTACATGAAAAAAATATACCCTTATATAAAAGCTAATTCCAGTTAAATTGATTGTTAAAATTTTCACTCCTTTTAATAAGGAGCACTCCTTCATCATTCTGTGGAAGTGTTTTTATGGCCACTTTCTCTGCACATCCGCCGAGCAGTCTCCCACACAACGATTGCCGCTTCTAGTTTTCAAAGAGCACTAATTTGCATAAAAAATATTTATACAGGCGTCCGATTATTAACACATAAAACTGATCATGTCAATGATAAATATTTAATTATTACATATACTTATGTGTAAGACGTATGCAAGCATATAGAAGCCTCATTAAGAACATATATAAATAAATATAGAGTTTAAAAAATTAATTCGGTACGTTTCAAAAGTGAAAATTATTTTTAAATAAGAAACCCTCAAGTCTTTCTGACCTTGAGGGGCATAGGTGGGGTGGAGGGGTACTACTTTAACAGATCATGAATTTTACTTTTACTTCACCAGAAACATTCTTATGGGTTTTTACTTCTGTAACTTAATGTCTTAGCTTACAAGCGTCTTTACAGTTTCAATCACAGGGCTGGTGAACAGCGCCATCAGGATGGTGTAGAGAGCGAACACACCGACCACTTCACCGACATACATCTTTTCGTATTTACGTTTCAGGGAAACCAGAATCAGTCCGCCAACGATTAAACAACCCAGTTGGAAAAACGGGAAGTTATAATCAATAAATTAGGCTAATTTATTGTATTCCCTGCTACTGTTTTCCATAATTTTTATGATATAATATAATTAATAATTACTTAAAAACAGGAAAGTTTATATTTTTAAAAACTAATATTTCGAGAATAATTTTCTATGGTCAAGAAGAATACTCTAATCCTTTTAATTTTTGTGGCTGTTATTATTGTAACCGGATGCTTTCTATTTATAAAAGAAACTTCAAATGAGAAAGAAATTTATTTGAAAGATCTTCCTAAAGTAACGGAGGATGTACTTAATGCTCAAGGTTCGTTGTTCTACATAGACGAACCTTTTGTTTATAATACAGAAACAGAGATGGCTTTTTTCAATGTGCAAATTTTATCTGCTGAAAGTTTTGGACAAGAGATAAATTTCTATTTTATCGGTGATGCGCAAAGCCTGCAGTCTTTTTTTAATGAGATCCGTATGGTTGATTCGAGACCAGGATATGTGAGACAAATAATAGCAGGCATGGAAGATGAAGTAAAGAGCATGTTTTCCGGAACATGGGAAACATTGTGTCATCCGATTAAGGCAGGCACAGAAATGACTAAATTTTCTGGAAAAATGATGCAATATTGTGCCAATACTCCTATGCCTCAAATTATATCAGATCTCAGTGATTTGTGGAATGCGTACTACGAGGACAAAACTTGTGAAATGGCAGATAGTTTATCAGTAAATTATTTTGAACTTCGGACTGACGCGGGCAAATCAATAGTTGAAGCAGAGACAAAATCTAGAATTGGAGGACAAGCATTTCTTGTATTTGCATCCACAGTTATACCTGCCACAAAGATTAAATATGCATCAACACCAACTAAAAATGCTGATAATTTAAGTGATGCTACATTATGCAGTAAAGTTGGTCAAGATTTTACAAAATTTGCCAGATTTTCGCGATTATTTCCAAACACAGAAAAGAAAATGACAGTTGCTTTGAATCGGTCTGAGAAAGTGAATAAAACAAACCGCGACGCGCCGCATAAGGATAAATTGGACCGTAACTCAAGAAAGATAAAGGGATGTGGTCCTGAGGATCAGTTGTTTGATAAAAATAAAAACGTGGACTTGATCAAGCGAGGAGAAAAAGTTTATGATGAAGCCAGTTTTCAGAAAGGATTAAGTGAAATACCAGGACGAAAGCCAACGCCGGATGGTATGTCTGTTGACTATGCTAAAAACATTAAAACGTATATTGAAGATAAAAGACCTTCTGAGTGCCAAAATAATAGTTGGAGATCTACGTATAAAGGCGATCCCATAGCTAAAGAACGCGTATCTGTCATACGAGATCTAAAAAATCGAAAGATAACAAAAGCAGAAGCAGATGCTAGAATTGTTATAGCAGAGCATGATGATCATTACGCCAAAAGAGGTAGCCGTTGGACAGATCCTGCTGGTGTGCCATCAAAGGGTTTTAAAGATAAACTTGCTATTCGGATACCAGATTCATCTCCTCTTAAAAGGATAGATGAAAGGGCAGATGCAATTGTTAAACACTTAAAAGATACTGGGCGGAATCCTGAAGTTGGTCGCGAAAACGGCATTGTGTCTATCAGATACGATGTTAAGAAGTGAATAAGGTAACATCGAACTCGGCCATTCCGCCTAACTTGCTGGGCGGATGTGCATTGAAGATTTAGTAAAAAAAACGCCACATATTCCAAACACAGTAATCCTTGATTTTTGTAGCCATAAAAAATGAGCCGTTGAAAGTATATAAAAAGATTTGAGAAAATAGCAATAGAAAAAATATTTGACATTTCCAATAATCAGTCTTATATTACATAAAAATATTGCTTGTGACTCCATAAAAAAATGGACATAAACAGGCCCTAGGGATCTGAAAAAGTTGGTCTCCTGAGTAAATCACTCATGGAGGCCTTTTTAATTTTTGGAGATTAACCTCCTGGAAGTGATGCTCATCGTTTCCAGGAGGTTTTTTAATTTAAACAAAGGAGGTTTTCAAAATGTCAAAGGTAAGAAATGCAGGAGCACTAAGTGCCCTTGATTATCGTTCAGAGCAGTTTTTGGCTGTTCCCGTGGCTCTATTTATACTGGCCATAATATATTTAATATCACCGGTGGATCTCATTCCGGATGTTCCCGTAATAGGTCACATTGATGATTTTTTCATTACGGCAACAGCAACTCTTAATTTATTGCAGAAATGGCTCCAAAACCACAGTGTTTTTCTGGCCTCGATTCTGGGGTTTTTTAAATGGCTGGTGATTTTTGCGGGAATAGCCGCGGGTTCCCTCATAGGAATCGTTATTATGGGAATTGCGAAAATTTTTATGGGTTAAATATTCTTCAATTAATTTTAAAGGAGGAAAAGATAATGAGCAAAGAAAAAGTGTTAAACGGTATTAATGAAGGATTCATTAAAAGAGGAGCAGCTGAAGTAGAAGATGATGACATTCAGAATGTAGTGAATAGAGCAAGCGACATCAAACATAAGGTGATTGACAGCAATCTGTTAAAAAGATTTGCCAAGGACGTAAAGCTGCTGATTGCGATGATCAAAGATTACTGGGATGGCATTTACCGGGAAATCCCTTGGTGGGTCATTACGGCAATTGTCTTTGCATTGCTTTATGTGCTCAATCCGATTGACCTGATACCTGATATTATTCCTGTTCTGGGATTGACGGATGATGCCGCCGTCTTGGCACTATGTTTAGCGATGACGGAAAAAGATATCCTCAAATATCAGGTTTGGAAAAATAGAAACGAGGAAGGTGCGGAGGTTTAATCTTATGGAGAGCACAAATATTTTTCAAATCATGGGCACGACAGGGTCGCTGATTATGTGCGCGAGTTCAATTCCGCAAATCGTAAAAACATACAGGATGAAATGTGCCGATAACCTGAGTGGTTCTTATCTGGCGATCCTTATGCTGGGAATGACTCTCATCCTGTTTTATGCCCTGCACGTTAAAGATATCGTTTTTATCATGGGAAACAGTATTTCGTTAACCCTGACGACCATTCTGATTGTACTGCGGCATAAATACAACACGAGTGTCAGGCAAAGTGACACTTGTGCATTAAGGCCGCCAGGATAGGACAAGAAAACGAAATAAAGTATCAAATACTTATAACGATATTACTTTAATTTTGGAGAAATTAAATGATGTGCGACTATTTGATTGATTCAAAAATAAAATATCCGTTGCTGATGCTTATCATGTTTACTCTTGAGCCAGAAATGTTTATTACGGTCATAGAATATTTCATTCTCTCAGTAAAAGAATTCATTTTTGAAGTATTTGTATTTGTCTTGAAGTCAGGATTTGTATGGATAATAAGGATAACTCACATATATAACCTGATTCTGGCTAAAAAACCGTTTTGGAGAGAACTGATTGACGATGTAAACGAAGCCACGATCGTGACCTTTTATGACAGTCCGGTCAAATGCGTAACAGAAATTGGTCATAGCGCCTTCAACGATGACGATTTAGTGACCGTTGAGGAATACACGGACGAAGCCGCTGCAAGAGCTGGACACGGCAAATGGGTTAAAATCTTTGAGCAAGGATTGCCGAGGGAATTAAAAGACATTGCCAATGACACAATATATCAAAGACAGTATTTTGAATAGAGGACCTTATGAAAAAGAATTGCGTAAAGAAAAGAAAATCACAAATTGGCAAGGACGAAATAATGGCGCTGTCCTTCGGAGCGCTGAATTTAGCCGACTACCTGACAACCAGAAGGATATTAAATACCGGCGGCGAAGAGTTAAATCCGGTAGCCGATTTTCTTATCAGAAAAAACAGCTTTGGCATCTTTAAAGCCGTATCAACGATTGCTGGCATGGCTGCAATCTATATGGAGGAAGAACCTAAAATTACAAGTAAAGTATTATTGGGTTTCTATGGCGCTGTTGTTGCACACAACATCAAGGAAATTGTTCTACATGAAAGGCGAAATGACGAATCATAAGAAATCCCCTTTTGGTGGGATTGATAAATTATAAAATTTATTAGAATATTATATATAATGACATACAGAATACCGAAAAAGACTCTTGCCGATAAACTTCTCGCTTTGATTGGCAAACAAAGAGCCATTTTCGTCTCCCCAGATGTTTATAAGAAATTTGGGCTATACGTTATTGTGCAGCCTCAGAAAGAGTCTTTTTGGCGGGCACTTTTTAGACCTAAGAGTCAGGAACCGCCGGAGGGTTGGTTCTATCCAATGGAATAATGTTTTTAAGGAGTTTCAATAATGGAAGGCAAAGAGGAATTTTACAAGAAAGTGGAAGAAGCATTGAAGTCAAAAGGATACGACTATTACGACGGCGACAGGGATATTCCTGGTAAAGGAAGGCAACATTCCAATAAACCTGATTATATAGCTGTCAAAGGTAACAAAGTTTATATCGGTGAGATAAAGTCACCTGCTGAAGGACCAAAATCCGGCAGCTGGCGGCAAATTCAGAACAGCGATACAAAAGAATTTGCAGCAGTTCGAATGGATGTTGCCAAACGTGAAAGGGCAGGAATTCTGTTACCGGAAATCGGCGGTCACGAAATTATCATTCGCGGTCAGATAGCCGACTATGTCCGTAAGATAGGCATCAACTTTGATCTAGCGGCATCAGTTTCCAGAAATGCAAAAATCATGATGGCTTATTCCATGCCGGAATCAGAAGAAAGAAATGTGGCCAAAGCTCTTGAAAATTGTAAGAAAAAAGTTTATGAAAAGATAAATAATGGAAACGGTTCAGTCACTTATCTCTTCTGTTAAATAAATGTATTTATATCGTTAAATATAAAAAATTAGCGCAAACTCTGTTAATAAAAAATGTGTCATAAACTATATTTTATAGGAGAGATAAAATGAAGGTTAATTTTGATAATCTTCGCCCCGAAGAGCGTAGAATAATATTGGTGGCATCAGATAGTACGTATAAGAATTTAACAAACAAAGTTGACTATTTTAAAACTCTTTTTTTTCTTACGCCTGGTGGCTATCTACATATTATTAGTGTGCTGTTAGGCAAATATCTAGCAAACAGCACATATCTCACTCCCGTATGGGAAAACATGCATTCGATAAGTAAACAATCTTGGTTTGGTCAAATGTTCACAAAAAAGAGGGAGATCCTTACCCCGCATTTATCACCCACTGAAGCAATAAATAGATTCAAATTTGATTTGGGAGGTCCGGTGGATGGAACAGCATACATTCTCAATCCCTGCATTAAAGATCATTATTTGCTTCCGGCGATTGCAAACGAGCGAATGGCCCAGGAAAAATTAGTGGCCTTTAAAAGGATTGCTGAATCGTTGGGTGCAAAAACAATCATTATCGAATCAGGTGAATTGATTCAAAAGAGCATGGAAGGTAATGCATCATTGTCGTTGGCGGATAGTGCAGCTCAAATTGGTATTAACGCAAACTTTTCTTCATCAGGTACTGTCGAAAGGTGTATATATGCACAATATGACCAACCGAAAAAAGCACCTTTTTGTCCAGCAGAGCTCGAATCATGGCTTATACAGGAACCGTTATTAAGGTCGCTAGTCGATGGACGCTTGAAAGCCAATCAAATGAGTACAAAATTGGTACTGAAATTTACTGATGCTATTGATGTTTATGCTAATGCAACAGGAGAACTCGCAGGAAAAGGAATAAATGTTGGTGGCAGCTACAAAGATGTTATAGATAGTTCTTGGAGTCTTGACATTGAATTTTGGCCTAAGATGAAAAAGTAAATTACAATGACCAAGGAGATCCTATTTTAAAATGGATGGGACTGTTAAGTATTGTGTTGTAAAAAAGTATAAAAAAAGACAGCCTGCTTATACCCATCTGTTGTTTGTCCCGATAGACCCGCAAAAATATATGTATCTGGCACTCATTGGCAAGGATATTGATGATGTGCCCAATACATATGCCGCCCAGTTATTGGTTAAATTGCCGGAGGAAATAACGGAACAAACAATCCAGGGAGAACATGATTACTTCGGCAGACATTTTATCGAAGTTGAAGCTTTGAATTGCAAATCGTCCAATCCTGCTCAGGGCCAATATCTTATCGATATTCCTCAAAAAGGAAATTACATTAGGTCAGACATAGAAATTGAATATCAACTTGAACTTAGCACGGTTGAGAGAAGAGTTTATTTGCTAAAGGGAGAATTAAATATAATCTCCGGTGATGTAACAAGCGAAGACTTTGACCATAAACCGATAACAGCCGTTGAGGGTGAGGGTGGTTCTTAATCTTGTATTTCATTATTTAAGAAAAAGGAGAAAGTAATGGCTACATATGGCCAATACAGGGTTACCGAAAAAAAATGTGCAACATGCATGTTCTGGTCGGGAGGACGAACAATTGATTCACGCGCTTATAAACCATATTTTGTGAATGCAGATTCCAAAAAAGCTGATTGCTTAGTACAAAAAGGAAGAACTTCAACCGCTGCAACATACTGCCCAAAATGGCAACAATGGGAGAAGTTGTTTTGTTCAAAATAACATTATTTAATTGAAAGTATACTTATGTATAAAGGATTTACGGATGATAATGACAATTTAGAGTATTTGATGAATTCTGATGAATCGTCAGACTACAATATTAATAATATAATTAATGCTACAAAAAAGCCCACACTTGATAATTTATTACAATTTGTTAAGCAATCAATAGAAGTTCTATCCTCTGATAAAGATATTCTTAAACACTTTACCCCCGAATTAAACTGGCTTAAAGACCATCTTGAAGTCTGGCAATTACATGAATGGCGTGTAGCAATTATTGGGATTACGTCATCAGGTAAATCAACTCTTATAAATGCACTTCTAAATGATAATCTACTTCCTGAAAAAGTAAAGCCCAGCACAAATTGTTTTGTCCTTTGTCGCTATGGGAAAAAGGACAAAGCTGTCATTCATTTTAAGGATGGAAAAACGGAAGAAATTGATAACGTTAATAAAATAAAAGAAAGGATCAAAATATTAACAGATGAAGAAACCAATCCAGGGAACAATAAATGCGTAAAGGAAATTGAACTGTACTGGCCTAAATTCATTTTGGGCGAAGGGGTTGTTCTAATAGACACTCCGGGACTTGATGCTTATAAGCTTGAAAGACATGAAATAATGACAATGCAAATGCTGCATGATCTAGTTGATGCGGTCATTTTTCTGACTACGGCTAAGGCTAATACCGATGGAGTGATAGCAAAATATTTAGATACGATTGCAAATCAAAAAAAACCGCTGCTGCTTGTTCAAAACATGATCGATAGCATTGTACCGTTACCTGGCAAGCAAAATGGTTTACATTATGAAAAAAAGAGTCGCTCAGAGGTAGCTAATGATCATTTGTTGAGACTGCAAAAGCTATTAAAAAAGGCAAATTTATCCGGCAAGTCGTCAGTTATGCAAATTTCAGCTTTGTGGGCATTAAATGGCAGACTTGAAGAGTCTCATATACATGATCTTGTAAGTAATGTTAAAAACTATCTTTCTGATCTTGAACCGAAATTATTTGAAAATCGATACAATCAACTTTTGAAAGAATTAGAAAGAACTGTATCTAGTGAAAATGCAATAATAGAAGCATCGCCCAGTTGTTCTTTTGAAAAGGAACTTAAGAGTTTCGGAAATATAGAGAAAGAGATAAAAGTTTCGTATGATGAACTAAAACAAGAAATTCAAAAAATAATTGAAGCGGCAAGAAAGCGCAGAGATAAATTCAGTGATGAACTTGATAATTTAAGTAAAAGACAGACGGCAGAAGCTAGGCAAATTGCAGAAAACGTAAATAAATGGCTTGATAGTATTCCCGCGAACCTAGGGGAAGCATATAATGTCTTTAAAAAAGATTTTGGAAAATACTATTCAAAATTTAATCTCACCAATGAAGACATGAGAAACGAAATAACACATTCTTATAGAGCCAACTTGATAGTTCCAGTTGAGTACCACACAGAGACTGCGCACAGAAAGAATACAACAATGCGTTCTGCAATTGCACGCTTTTTTGACTCTGACAGTTTTCTTGGGTCACCTGCTTATAAAACCACTCAAAAAACATATGAGGACATTGATATTGATAAATTCATATCTGCTTTTAAAAGAATAGCTGGAAAAGAAATAGACTGGTTGGAAAAAGAAGCACAACCATTTATTCATAGGCAAATAGATGCATGGTGCGAAAAGTTACAAAAAGAAATTAATAGACAAAAAAAATCAATCAATAATAAAATTGAATCTATTGTAACTGCAGAAAAACGTATAAATGCTGTTAATAAAATTAATGTAATTTGTGAAGAAATAAAAAAAATTACTGATAAATCTTCTGAATTATTGTCAACAACTAATGAATCTTCTGACGTTTTTCAAAAGGAACAGAAAACAGAACTTGAAGTGTCATCATATGCCTTGAGCCTTTTGAAGTTAGCCGGTTTTATTACAAAGCGAAAATTTATTGCAGTACGTAATGCCTTGCTTAAAAGGGTTGATAAAAAGTTGTCTCGTAATATTCTTATTTGGGGATTTGACAATGAAAGCCTTGAAAGATTTATTAATATTTATTGGTTTGATCAATTTCAACGCAAACATTTAGAAAATTTCAGTTTAAACGTGCCAAACAGAAATAGTGATTTTGATGAAGTTATTGCTCTTTCTGGACAAGAAGATTGTGTAGCACAATTGAAAGTAGCTGAAAAATTCATGAATAAGCCGGCCGTTATATTTATTATTCTCGATGCAATGCAAACCGGATCAACGCAAAACCAGATTGTCAGATCGGGGATATTACCTGTATTAAAAAAAGAGAAAGGTCTTTTTTTAGTAATTCAGGAAATTTGTTCTCTCGCAAATTCTGATAAGCTTGCAGAGGGCATCAAAGAGTTACGTCGCATTGCTGATGATTTCAATCTTAACGTTAACGGTATTCTTGCAAATGATGACCGACTAGTTATGACTGCACTGTCCGATAGTCTTTTTATAAATGGCACCCGTCTGAAGACTGTAGCTGATGAAACGAAATGGCTTGGTGACTTTGACGAATTCTGTCAAAATGAACAGATTAAAACGAATGTTTCAAATACGATACGCTATTTTAGAGAACAAAACTGCATGAATAAAAAACCATAATTTGGAGGAAGAATGACTGATAAAGATAAAATAAAAATAATTGTGGACGATGAGACACGAGATGCTATTGATGACATAATAAGAATATTTGATGAACGTTTTAAAAATCCAGAATGGGCAAATACATTTGTCGAAGAGATTAAAAGTCATAGTGAAAGTACAAAAACCAGTCTCAAAAATGAAATTATCGCTGACATTTCGCAAAAATTAGAAAAGATTGAAGTCAAGTTATCGGAGACACAGACATGTTGCCAGAAAATTGGAGGCGATATCATCTCAGTCAAATCACAATTGACCTCAACAGATGAGAAATTGTTTGATCATGATTCGAAACTAGACGGCCGGCTGAAGCAATTGGCAGAACAATTGCTTCAAAAGCATGAAGATTTAATAGTGCAACAAGGCAAGATACTTGACCATATTGCCTTGCCGTGGTGGAAAAAAATATTAGGAGGTCGCGTATGAAAAATGAAACATTGGCAACTTATTTGCGTAATGCTGAGCTAGCGAAGCTGGTTGACCATTACCTTGCATCAAAAAACAATGAAAAAGAATGCAACGCGACAACTCTTTATCCAATATTTGCTGAGCGTCTTTGCTCACAACGTTTTATATTACCATTGACAGGCGTCCAGGGAAGCGGCAAAAGCACTCTTTTGAACGCGCTTGCCTTTGATGACACGGTTATGCCCATTGAGGCTGACGAAACAACCTGTGTTCCCGTTGAAATCGTCTGGTCTTCCAGTCCCAGCAAAGAGGCACGAATTTTGTTCAGCGACAACAGAGAAGAACGGATTCCTGCAAATGAAGAAAAGTTAGCACTTTTTGTCAACAATAATTACAACCCAGGAAATGAAAAAGGAGTTGACAGGGTCATTCTGGAATCCGACTGTGATATTCTAAAGACAGGTATTGTGCTTGTTGATTTGCCGGGTGTTGGCAGTCTGACAACTAGGAACGTTGAAACAACAAAAAAATATCTTGATGAGTCTATCGGGGTAATGTTTTTATTAAGAACAATTCCAACTCTTACTAAGTCTGATTCTATATTTATATCTTTTCAGTGGGTTCGGTTTCAGATGGCTATTTTCATCCAAAATTGGTGGCAGGGTGAAACGCCTGAAACATTGAAAGAAGTTGAAGAAGCCCGTGAATATAATATTAAAGTATTAAAAGATATTGCACGAAGCTGTCGCATAAAGCTCAATGGCGATCCTGAAATATATGTTGTAAATGCTTATGGTGCATATAAAGGTGCGCTGGAAAAAGATGCCGCGATGATTAATGAATCGGGCATCCAGGCGCTCAAGAAGGAATTGAACCATTTAGCAAAGACATGGCCTATTGCTCTGCAAGAAACTTATAAAACAGTGTTGTTAAATAATCTACGTGAAACACTTGATGAGATAGGTCACCGTCTAAAAGAACTTTCGGAGGATACTAAAACACTGAATGAAAACATAGAATCTGAGGAAATTCGATTTGATAAATATATTACGGACATTAAGGAAAAATTTGAAAAGGTAAAAAAGGACGCAGACATTTTTCTACAGGAACAAACGGGTGTTTTAAATGCGTGGAAAAATAAAACAGCTGAAAACCTGAGAAACAATATGCGAACAAAGATGAGAGCGGGAATTGTCGATGGACCTCGTCTCGAACGTGCTATTCAGGACGAAGAAACAGTTGTTTTTGAGGAAATATTTGCTTGCATTCAGGAAGCAATATTCAGTTTTCATGATAAAATAAGAGAAAATTTAGATGATATTCCTGCATGGAAGTCCCAAAAAGAAAGTAAAATACATACTGTGAGAAAACCCGAGGCACGAAAATATGAGACCCTTGCTCCGACAGTTTTGAGCAGTGGTGGTGGTATTGCAGGTGGACTAGCTGGCGGAGTGGCAGGTGCCACATTGGCTGTAAAAACAGGCACAGTGACAGCTGCTGCGGCAGCAAAGATTGGCGCCGCGTTAGGCATGAGTGCTGGACCAGTTGGAGCTGCCGTAGGTGCAGTTGTGGGGAGTGTTGTTGGTGTGCTGGTCGGATATTTTATAGGGAAAAAAGCAAAAGAAAAAGTTACGGAGAATCGCGGGGAGAAGGTCAAAGAACAAGTCTTTAATGCCATTCAGCTTTTTACTGACGAAACAGCAACCGATCTGAAAAAAGACATTAAAGAATTTATAGATAAAATAATTGAATGTATCAATGCTTTTCAAGCACAACAGATATTGCATTTTGAAGAAGATAAAAAGCGTAAGGTTCAGACATTAAATCAAAGTGTTGAAGAAAAAGAAAAACAAAAAGAATTATTGAGCTCTGACCTTAAACACGTAAATAAATACCTTTCGGATATTGAAAAGGAGAATTCTTTATAATGAATAAAAACTCCGCAGTGCGTATTTCCGAAAAATTGGAAATACTTTTTGATTCCATCAGCGATAAAGAACGGCTTGCTTTGATTCGCCTGATTAAACATCGTCTCCGCAATCCTCAATCTTATGTGACAATTATTGGAGAAACCAGCACAGGCAAGTCTTCGCTCATTAACAGCCTCTTTCAGAGGCAGTTGCTACCGGTTTCAGCCCCACCAACCACGGCAATAGTGACACATGTCGCATGCCTTGATATAGCAGAAGATAAATATTTCGCTATTTACAGGGATGCAACTCAGGATGCAATAAGCAGGGGGAAATTTGTTTCCTTGAGTGTTTCACCTAATGAAGAAAGGGATTTACTGCGCCTCCAAGTCCGTGCGAAACCAGTAGAAACACACTTTTACGGGTTGAATATATTTGATACGCCAGGATACAATTCCTTATTGGCTGAACACGAGGAAGTGCTCCGCTCGTTTCTTCCCCAAAGTGATGTTATTATATTTGTTGTTACTTATCGCACCGGTTTTGGCTCAACTGATAAAGAACAGACACAGGATCTTCTTGATGTAGTTTTTTCTTCAACAGAACACGTCGATGAAATTCCAATAATATTAGTGGTTAATAAATCTCCTGCTGCAGTTGATGAAAATGATAACCGTCTTCGCGAGATTCTGTCGAATGTTCATGATTCAATACACAATATTCCCAAACTTGTTTTAGTAGATCATGCAAGTGCGCCCGAAAATGGTGATCAGTCTGAAAATTCGGCAGAGCATCCTATTCCTAATGCCAATGAACTATGGAAAGAAGTTGCCGGCATTGTCGAGAAACCAGAAATGCAAATTCGCGTCAAAGAAAAATTAATTACTATGATGATAGACCTCATAGATGATGCAGACGCCGCTGCCGAAAGAGAAGAAATAACACTTTCAGCAAGCACTGAAGAATTAAAAACTATTGAGGAACAGATTCGCGCATTACAGAAAGCGCGCGATGAATCGTTAAAAGAAATTGAAAAAACTATCAAGCGGCTTGAATTACTGTTACCGAAATTGATAAATCACCTTGCGTTGGAAATGTATAAAAAAGCGGCTTGTGAAATAGAAAAATCAGACAAATGGCTTGATTTAGGCGAGTTTTGTGCTCAGTGGATAACTGCACATGTATTGCCTTATGAGGTTCGTCTAGCAGCGAAATCCGTTGAAGATATGATTGCCCGGGAAATGGAAGCACTCAACAAAAGGCTTGAAGATCTTGCCAATACTGCAATTAAAAAGGTTAATGATCTTGTGAAAGTGAAAAACGATATAACTGCTCGTTTTGCCCAAAATATCGCAAAAGTGCTTTTACAGCGTATTGGAGGAAATGCTTTACAGAATGTCCTTCGTGGACTCGGCGGCATTGGCGGCACTGCAGCTGGTGCCGGCAATCTTGTTAAAATGGCGGTTTCACGACTTGGCAAGGTTTTCGGTCAGACTTTCAGCCGCCAAGTTTATACCAATATTGGAAAAACATTCACAAAACAATTTCTAAAGAGGCTGAATGTTGCCATACAAATTGTTGTTGACACAATTATTTATATCCGTCAGGCACAAACATGGCAGCGAAAGTTGAAAGAAAAAGTGGAGGAAGCGATCAATAATTGGAAGGATGGAGATGAAGAGGATATTGGTGTTATAGATGACTTAATTAAAAATCAATTACCTGATATAAAAAAGAACAATGATTCGGACGTGTGTTCATTTTATGATGACCTTATAAATAACGAAAGCATAAGTCGTGATGAAAGGCAGTCAAATACAGAGCAAGATTTGGCATCAATTCAAAGGATACGGTCTGAGTTTAAACAACTTCGTCAACAATTAGTATCTTTGAAAAAATAAATTTATTTATTGAAGGGGAAAATAGTATGAATGAAGATAATTTTAATCTGCCGCAGAGAAAAGTTCTTGAACCTGAAATATTGTCAAATGAACAAAGTATCAATAATGGTGGTAAATATAAATTTACTGAAAAACAGATGGACACAATTGTTGATGCAGCAGCAAAATCAGCTCCAGACATGATTAATGTTGTCAAAGATGTAGTGGCAATTATTAAAATGCGGGAACAGGCTGATGCAGATGTAAAAACCATTGAGGCGAGAACACAACAATATGTTAAACAACTTCAAAAAGATATAGAAAAAATAAAAGAGGAAGGGGAAAAAATTAAAACACAAGGTGAAGTAGTAGTGCGTGTTCTTAGCCAATTATCTAATATAGTAAATAATATTCCCGATAGTGATGCATTATCAAGACATAGGTTGATCGATCAACTCAGTGATATAATAGAGATGTCCGTTAAGAACGGAAGCTAAGTTAATTTCAATTTATGATGGATATATTTTCAATAAGCAAAGAAATGATTGCCCTTATAAGGGCAAAGCAAATTGAGGCTGCTGCTGAACGTGTTAGAATAGCTTTAAGAATATATAATGAAAAAATATTTAAAGAACGATCAGAAAAAATTACTGTTATTAATCGCAATATACAGTTTATAAAAAAACAACAAAAAAAATTGTTGGAACTTGTGAACGCTTTGCCACAAGAAGAACGAATCTTCGCAGAACATCAGATAAAGGAAGTGCTCAATCAAATTTATACGGATGAACTCTGCAGACTAAAAGCAGAAAAAAGAAGATGTTCTAAACCACCTTCTTAATCAGGTGGATTTGAGACATTTTAAAATAACGAATCTAAAAAAGGATTAATCAATGAGCTACGCTGAAGATGTGAAAGAAATTTATGAGATTCAAAAAGGTAAAATATTTACTTGGAATGATCTTGTAAAAGAAATGAACATTAAGGCGTATATTTCTAAAGAAGAAAAAACTCAACCAATGAAACATAATAGCTTACTGAAAGTTATATTTATTGATGGATCTAAAGTAGATATTGATGATCCACTAGGAATCCACAATGCGTTTTTAGTTATTCTTCCAAAACAAAAGTAAATGAAATTAAAAATAACAGTGTTCTATTATTAGATGTGTTTTAGTTCTCTCGGAAATTCAGGGGAAAAAGTACACAAATTATTCAGTCAGCGAAACAAATCAACATGGGTTCCGGTGCGTTCAAAAATTATTCTGTCTCCGTCAAGCCGTTAAATTAAAAGCCAATCCGTCTCTGATGAGCCTGCCCAACCATCGTTCTACCAAAAATAAAAAAAAGTGCTTTCTTCTTTTTTTCACAGACACAACCGGCGCCGCTAATTTTCATAGCAGCTACCGGCGCATCCGTTCTCTTCATTCATTCCCCGAAAACATTTCTTCCAGAAACGGCGATTTCTTTACCGGCCTTCCAGCGTAGGTGCTGGCATAGCTTAGATAAAGCAATTTCATCGCCCTGGAAATCCCCACAAATGCTATTCGTCTTTCTTCTTCAACATCACCGTTCTTGTGCGGCAACAATCCTTCAATCAGTCCGGTGACAAACACGACTGGAAATTCCAATCCCTTCGCCTTGTGAATGGTCATTAAACTGACACCATTCCTGTCATTGGATGTTTCATCCCTGAAACTGTCCGTGTAATTCAACAGCGATTTGACGTCACTGTATTTTGTTGCCGCCAGCTGAAGCTGATTTACGTTGGCGATTTTTTCGTCATCAGGACTTGGGACGTCGTCATCCGTGATGAATCGGTCGTACTCAAGGGTCTCTCTTAGGATGCCGATCATTTCCCCGGGTTCAAGTTGGTTCTTGTCCCTGATCAGAGGAACGATGATTTCCACAAACTTTTTGATGTATTTCTTCAGATATGGAATCTGAATCTTCATGGTCTTGAGAGCTTGATACAGATGAGTATCTTTCTGAGCCGCGTGCTTTTCCAGTTCGGATATAAAAGTTTTCCCTATATATCGGTTGGGCACATTTATTATTTTCCTGAATGCATCATCTCCTTCATCAGAATCGGGATTGTCGATGAACCTGAGGTATTCCAGCAAGACCATCACCTCATGTCTTTGGTAGAAGCTCATGCCGTTTTCAACATGATAGGGTATATGGTATTTGGAAAAAGCCTCCTCTATGATTCTGCTCTGGCAGTTAGCTCTGTAAAGCACCGCAATGTCCTTGTATCTGTATCCTCTGTTTTCCAGAAGGTCCTTTATCTCATTGACGATCTGCAGAGCTTCATCTTCCTCATTGACTCCGGCGATCACTGATACCCCTTCACCTTTCTGGTTTTCTGTTCTTAAGGTCTTTTCAATCTTTCTGGTGTTGTGGGCGATCAGTTTCTGGCAGACATCCAGTATCTGGGGTGTACTCCTGTAATTCATGTTCAGGATAAACTGCCTGGCATTTTTGAACATCTCATTGAAGTTCAGAATATTGCCGACAGAAGCACCGGTAAAGGCATAAATGCTTTGCCAATCATCTCCGACTACGAAGAAGCTGGTATTGCCGTTTCTGCCGGATACCAGCAATCTCAATATCCCCATCTGTGCCGGGTTGGTGTCCTGGAATTCATCCACAAGTATATGCGAATACTGGTCCTGATATTTCTTTCTGACGGATTTATCTTCTTTCAATAATTTGTAAGTTTCCATCAGAAGGTCATTCAGGTCCAGCTGCAGGTTCTTGCGTTTTGATTCCTCATAGGTCATATAAACATGTCCTATTTTCATCATGGTAATGTCGCCCTGATACATTTCCTTGAACTCCTGCCAGGTGATGAGATTGTTCTTGGCCAGTCCTATCTCCCTGACAATCATCCCGGATGGTATCTGGGATATCTTCTCTCTCTTGGAGAGCTTCTTGACTAGAATCAGCTGGTCCTTCTCTGTGAGTATTTCAAACGCCTTTCCTTCAGCTTTTAATAAGCTGTAACAGAATGCGTGAATCGTCTGGAGCTGGACACGGCTGGCCATGTCATTGAGTACCGGTTTCAGTCTTTCCTTCATTGCCGCCGCTGCATTTCTTGTAAATGTTAAACCGAGGATATTCTCCGGCGCCACGTTATGATTCCTGACCAGATTGCCGATCCGGTGCGTCATTGTCAGCGTCTTGCCAGATCCCGGAATAGCCAATACACTGGCCACGCCGTTTTTAAAGCTTACCGCTTTTTTCTGCTGTTCATTGAGTTGAGGTTTTTTATTCATCACCTCCGAACCTCCTTTGTTTGATTGTTATGAAGATCTGTATATTAATTGCATGATGGTTATTGTCTAAGCTGCCTGTCTGTACCAGTCATTGCATGCTGTCTTGAAAAAACACGAATCACATTTCCAACTGGTATCGTTGGGGATGAATACCCCTTTGGTTATTCCTTTCCAGACCTGGATTATTTTCTTTTCGGCTTTTATCTCGTCCATCCTGTTCCTTGCCGTGTAATATCTCTTGAACTGTGGTGTTTTTGTCTTGATGAGGCAATCCAGCTTCAGGATGATATTCCTGTCATGGTATCCGTTGGACCTGCAAGCGATTTGATACAGGGTCAGCTGCGAATTTTTGTTCACGTCATTGTCTGTGTATGATTTTGCCGCAGACTTGAAGTCTGTGATAACGATGTTTTCCTGTTCATCCTCTTCGACAAGGTCCATAATGCCGACTATGGGTACGGGCAGATTTTCAATGGTAAAACTAAACGGTTCTTCTATAGCCAGGACAGTGGTATTGTCGGAGAAGCTGTCATGGTAGGTTTCCAATAATGATTTTCCCTGTTCCAGAAAACTCTCAAAACTGTTTTCCGATCTGTATCTGATTTCTTCATTTTCAGATGCTCTGACAGTCCAGTAATAGACGAATCTCTCCTGTAGCTGATCCCTTGTTAAAATGGTTCCGATCATTCTTTCCTGATGGAAGTCGGCCAGAGCCTGATGAATGCATTTGCCAAATTCCATGTTATCGGACAGAAACTCCGGTTTCAGGTTGTCGATTCTGGAAAACCGGTAAGACAGACTACATTCAATATACGATTCAATGGATGAGGCCGACAGATGCGGTCCCTTACGAAGTTCTTCAATCTTCATGCTTCGTCTCCTTTGCTTAATTTGTTGTCTTCAGATTATAGGCGGCGGGGTTCGAATACTGTTTAGGTACCCAGACCCCGCCTGTGGTGAGTTGATGTGATTGATCAGGCTGCGTATTGCAGATGCCGTATAAAGTCCTTGGCCTCGCTCGCATTGATCTGCTCGTAAGGCTTTTTGTACTTCTCTACGAACATCTTCACAACCTGTTCTCCGTTGATGCCCCGCCTTTCGGCAAGCTTTTCGATTGCCTTTATCTGGGCTTCGAACGGTTTAACCTGATTTTCCTGCGTCTTGGTATCGGAAGCTTTTTGATCCTGATCCTTCTGAACAGCAGGTTTTCCTCCTGTTGACGGTCCTGCCTCCTTTTTCTGTTTCGTTTTCTTGTCGGGTTCAATTCTTGACTCATCGGCTATCGCTCCTTCTTTTTGCTGCTCCTGTTTCGGTTGAGTTGTCGCTTCAGATTTTGTTTCTTTGCGGCTTCTTGTTTTAGGTTTGGTATAACCGTCTCCGGTTTCATCATCATCGAGATTTCCCAGTTCCTCCAGGCACACAAAAGCGACATTGGTAAAATCCCTTAATGCCCTGGCTTTTGCTCTGGTTGCCGCAACCCTCAGAATATGTTCCACGACCATATAGTTGACATTCTTGGGATTGGCATCGCCAATCTCCTCGAATATCTCTCCATCCCTGGACTCCAGAAAAGCCTTACAGATGGCTTCCATGTTGTTTTCCTTGTTGGGATATTGAACAGGGACTGCCAGCAGTTTTCTGATGCCTTTCTGGTGACCGAGATCGAGCAAGCCGGCGTAGAGAACGAACTCCTTTACGGTATCCTTTCTCTTGATCTGGATAATGAATCTTTCATCCAGTTTGGGAGCCTGGTCCTTGGCAATCTCAATATCTTTGATATTGCCGTTGCCATTGATAACCGCCAGGATGTGCTTGCACAGGAATGTCGGGTCCTTGTCAATTTTGGTCATGTAGTCGCCGCAGGAGCAGGACTTGATCCCGTTATTGATGATAACCTTATAACAAATCTTGCCTTCCGCCGATTCCACATAGAACTGGCCGTCCTGAAGCCTGAATACTTTCAGCTTTTCAGACTTGTCGTTTCTCTTTGCGATTTCGTTTGTGTTCATGGCCGGCTCCTTATCTTATTCAAAAGGGCACGTCGTCATGAACGCTTGCGCCTTCGGATTCAACATCGGCCTCCGTTTCCTTAAAGCCCCTTCCGTCAGTCTTGATGAACTCGACCTGATTGGCGATCAGTCTGTAGCCCGTTTTGGGAGTGCCGTGTTCGTCCTCCCATTTTTGCTGATCCAAAACTCCATTGACTGCAATCTTGGCTCCTTTATGAAGACAGCGAAGAGTGACCTCTGCCACTTTCTGATAGCAGGATACGCGAATCCAACTGGTCTTGTCCTTGCCGCTTCTGAATGCCAGCGGAAATGACGCAATGGCCACTCCGTCAGGTGTAAAAAACTCTTTGGGATCTTCTCCCAGGTTTCCGGTTAAAATAACTTGGTTCATAGTAAATCCTCCTTTGTTTTTGTGTTTTATTCTTTTGTTGGTTACTTTGATAATTGATGGAGAGACAGAGCGGCAGTTTAGCCGAAACCTGCCCCGTACCCTGTCTCTCCGATAAGGAACCGGAAGATAACTGCAAGGTAATCTCACCTCGACTATCCGTCCGGCTCACAGTGATAAATTTATCAATTTGGATTTTCAGTCGGACAGATCCTTCAGGAATAGAAGCATCGGGGATGCTCGACCGGCATCATTGTCCGAATCATGCCGGTTGTAAATACCCCATGGGAATACAATCTCTTCTGAAGGTCTGTCCGGTGATCTGATTTAGGCGGCAAGAGCCATTCTGATCTTGCGCTTGGGAAGTTCCTCAATGGAATCGTTGATGGAATCATTCAAGGTCTTCATCGCGACTTTGATCCGGATCTTCATCTGGTCATTGTAGTTGAGACCATATGGAGAAATGCCGCTGATACTGTCCTTTGCCACTTTTGCCAGTTCCATCAGCTGCCTGTCGTCAAAAATGTTCCTTGTGGTTAAGTCAGAGATGAACTCGTGTAGCTTGTTGAACATGGAACTCTTGATCGTCTTGGGCTGGCCGCTGGTGGTGTTGAGCTTGTCGACTAAATTACTGACGATGTCAGCAAACTCTTCTCTCAGAGCCAGTGCCGCGAGATCTCTCGCCTCGGACATCATGTCCTCGAACTTCTTCTTCTCGCGTTCGTATACCTCTGGTGAGAGTATGCTTCCCTTGGTCGGAACATCGATAGCTAAAAATCTCCAGTCGAACTTGAACTTCGACGTTATGTCCAAAGGATAGTCAGTCTCATTGAAGAGCTCTCCCAGATGACGTTTGGCTTCGTCCCTCGCCAAATCGTAGCAGGCGATAAATGCCTGTACTTTTTCCTCATACTTTTCTTTCTGGTACTTCAGCCGCTCATCCACAAAAGCCAGCGATTCCTTAGGAATCAGGTAGAGTCCTGTGATGGGAAATGGGAGGCTGTAGCGCTTTACCAGGTCTCTTGACTGATGTGCACTTGTGTGCAGAGGACCCAGAAGCTCCGGGTTGATCAGAAATTTCCGTCCACGTAACCATTCGCTGTTCTGGGCGACTTTGCTCATGTGGCTCTGGTCGAGCATTTTCGATCCCATCCAGACCGAACTTGTCAGCTGGATGAGACATGCTTTCTTAAATACTTTGTCGTACTCACTCATTGTTTTGTTTCCTCCTTTTTAATTTAAGTTTGATTTCTATCCACAGAGTTGCAGATATTTTTTGGTCTTCTGCTTTCCCTGATAATAGGCCGGGGTAAGCTGTTGTGACAGTTCCCTGCCTAGAAGGTCTTTGATGAACTGCGATTCCTTCAGGCAGGACTTTCCCGTGAAGCCCCTGGTCTCGATGGAAATATCTCCAGACTCAGAGACATCGATGATGATCTCCTTCATGGTCTTGTCCTTTTGATTGTTTATGGTTTTACAGTCTGATCAGACCTTGCTCGTTCATGGAGCAATAGCCCTTGTTGGATACTACAAGATGGTCATGAACCTTGATGTTAAGCATCATGCCGCATTTGATGACATTCCGGGTGAAGGCGATGTCTTCAACACTGGGTTCCAGTGATCCCGAAGGATGGTTGTGGCATAGTATGATGCAGGATGCATTGGCCAGTATCGCGCTTTTGAATATCTCAGAGGTGGTCGAGCCGCAGACATTGAGGCTGCCGATGGCGACGGTTTCAATGCCGATAAGGTTCAACCCTGAATCCAGCATAACCGAGAGCATGATCTCCCTGTCGGAAGATGCGATCTCGTCTTTGACCAGTTCATAGACCTTGCTGGCGTTGTTGATCTTCATCGGCGGCAATTGGTCGTTTTCCCTGATGAGACAAACCCTGCAGCGCGCACCTTTGTATACAGATTGTTTCTTTTCTTCCTGATGCTCGGACTTTCTGGTCTTTCCTGTATAAGTTCGTTTTAGTATGGATTCGGCTGTCAATGGTTTTCCTCCTTCAGATTCTCAGAACAAGTCGTATGGACTTGTCCTGTTTTATCTCTTTGACCTGATAGTTCTTGATTTTTGCTTCCCGTCTGATCCTTTCGATGGTGTAGGCCTGTTTCAGAATCCCGGCATCTTTGCCGATCATCTGTTCCAGTCCGCCCTTATGCCAGCTGTCCCATAAAAGGATGTATTTTGATCCTCTCTGGACAACGCCGATTTCATAAAGGCAGTCATTGACTCTGATCGCGTGGTCGCACTTGCCGAGGTCTTCTATATTGATGCCTTCGGGCAACGGGCTGTCTCCGACCCATCTTCCATACCATTTGTAGTTTTGCTGATTCTCCACGAAGGTGAAGCCCAGCCTCTTGCAGGCTTGCTTCAAATCTTCAAGCGAGTTGATTTCCAGTTCAATTTTACTGATATGTGACATAGATTTTTGTCCTTTCGTTATATGTCTGTATTAGGCTGCATCGTTTCCGTTGAATCCGCAGATGTGACATGCGGAAGGATCACGGCAGCTGGCACAGACATCCTCTTTCTTCATCAGCTTCGGAAACTTGATGATGATTGCGTTCATGGTCTTGGTCATGGGTTGATTCAATGACCAGGCGATCCTTCTTAAAGTCGCCGATGCCTTTCTGTCCAATTCTGGTGTGTAGGCCATGATTAGTCCTCCTTTCTGTTTTATTGTTCGGATTGTGCCGGTAAATATTCATTTGATATTTCTTCACCGACTGTGTCCTTTTTATAGACAGAACGGATCTTTCTTTGTTCATCAGGCTCTGTCTCCCAAGAGTTCGCAGATCTTGCTCTTGTTTTTGCCCATTGCCTGAGTGACTCAATTTCTTCACGCATGGTTCTGGACAGTGGTACCAAGGCGTTAAACGCCTGTTCGAGACCATCAAAAAGGCTGTCCTTCGCGAGCTGTTCGATTTCCGCTCCCGTATAGCCGGTCAGACGTTCAGAACAGCTGATGGGAATGTCGGAACCCCATTTGCGGTTCATAATTTTTATGATCTCTGTTCTTTCTGTTTTAGTAGGAAGGTCGACAAAGAATGTCGCGTCGAATCTGCCTGCTCTGATAAACTCTGGAGGAAGTTGACTTATCTGATTTGCTGTAGCCATTACCAGGACAGAGGATTTTGTTTCCTGCATCCATGTAAGGAAATGGCCGAACATGGCCGCGCTTGTTCCCGCGTCTGTTTCGCCGCTTGACCTTGTTCCCGCAAACGCTTTTTCCACTTCATCTATCCAGACGACTGCCTTGCCGAATGCGTCGATCAGCCGGGTGGCTTCCCTCATGCGTCTTTCCGATTCTCCAACAAGTGAATTCTTGAGAGAACCAATGTCCAAACGTATAAGTGGCCATGATAAAATTGATGCAGTTGCTTTTGAGGCTAATGATTTTCCAGTTCCAGGGATACCGACTAATAGGATTCCCTTTATTTGTGGTAATTGAATGTTGTCGGGGTTGAATGCTTTGGATCTGTTTTCGATAAATGATTTGAAATTATTCAGTCCTCCTACATCGGCGATATCCGCCGGTTCCCAGAACTCCATTAAGCCTGATTTGCGTATCATCTGACTTTTTGCTTCTGATATGACTTTAGTTGAGAAGTAGCCCTTTCTAATTAGTGAAAGAGCATAGGCCGTCTCCGCCTCAAATTCGGTGAGCCCTTTGGCTGCTCGGGCGGCCTTCTTGTTGACCTTGATGTTGTGAATTTTGCCGAGTTCGTTTTGCAGGTCGAAGAGCTCGTCATCATTTGGTAAAGGCAGGTCGATAACATGAAAAAACTTTTCCACCTCCGGGCGCATGCTGATCATGGGTGATACCATCACCAGACAGCAGCCGGTGGCTTTCCATCTGGAAACTCCGTTTTGTATGGCCTGCACCACTTCGGGCGAGTCCAGGAAAAGGTGCATGTTGTGTGCGATTAAGACCGCATCGTTGAGCGAGTTAAGCCAGTTTAATGCCTGGGCGGGATCGCGTATCTCGTCAACCGGTTTCGATGATTGAAGATCGCGTATGCCCTGCAGGCAGTCCCAGCTAAAGAATTTCCACCCTTCAGACGGGAGTAGCTGTTCCGCCCGGGTTGGTTCCTGCGTAAGCAGGTAAATCGCCGGATAACCGGCTTCCAGATAGTCCTGTATCATTTTAATACCTCCTGTTTTTATGGTGTTTATTTTCTGTCGCTGTGAAAAACGACGGATTAATAAGTCTTAAAAATGGTCAAAGAAAGAATCCGCTGCAGAAGAATCATGTTAATGATGCGTCCGGAGCGGATGTCTTGGGGGAGTGGAGCGTTGAAGAGTATGATAAGAGCCAGTCTTCCTGTGTTATAGGAAGATAGGGCCGTCAGGGAGCGGAATCTGTGCAAAAAGTAACGCTGCCGACATTGCTGCCGATAGCGTTACTTTTCCGACTCCTATGGATATAATTTCTATCTGAAAAGCTTGAATATCAGAATTATTATAGGTCACTTTAATACATATAAACAAAAGACAATTTTAAAAGATATAAAGAAAGGATCTAATCACCACGGGCAAAGAACAAATAAATCCTTTTTGGTAATTCGAAATAAAAGAATTAAATTCCTTAATTACTACTCCAGTCTGAGTATTCATTTATTTTACTTAAGGCATCACTACCGTCTTCTGAATATGTTTTAATGTCTTGCTCTTCCCGAATACCAATATAAATAATATTCTTTTCTATGTCAGCTATGATGATAAAATTTGTAAACACACAGTTGTGAGCCTGACAACCACGAGCAATAAAAATGTTTTGATTTATGGTCATTGGTGATTCAACAGCAAAGTTCTCTTTCAAAAAATTAAATCTGTTTCCAAGGATTTTTGTAAGTCGTGAACTTAATACTGGGTTGTCAAAAAGTTTTACATCTGCTGGATATTTACCATCGAAACTTTTAAGGAAGTCGAGATTATCATAATTAGGCTCTTCAACTTTAGACGCAGGTACAGGTTGACTTGCTGCGACTGGTTCAGTAGATGGGGAACTCGAAGGAGAGGCAACTTTCTTTTCGGCAGACAAGTTAGCTATAAAAGATATCAACAGGAGAACACCTAAGAAAATAGCTAAAATTTTTAAGAACTTTTTAAAAGAAGGACTTAAGTTTTTAAATGGAGAAATTGCCTCTGATATTCCATCCGAAACTTCTTCTGGTAATTTTTCTGTAATAGAAGAGAAAAACGAATTATTGCTTCTAGATACATCAGACCTTGCTGAACCATTATTTTTACTTTCAAGAAGTTTGATAATATCGGACGATTTATCAGAAGATTGATTTATGGCTTTTTTAACAATATCTTTATGAGTTTCATAAAGATTCTTAAGATTACTAATGAAGAATTCTTTTTCGGAAGTAAAGGGTCTCTCCGCCAGGAACTTTTTTAACTTTGCAGGTGCACATTGTAAATACTCTGATTGTAGGATATGATAAAGAACAAAAATAAAACAAGTAAGGAAAAGCAGTGTCAAGGGCAGAGACATATTTTCTTACCTCAGGAATTTCATACAGCTCCCTAGGATCATCATCATACCCACTAAAAGAAATGGCTATTTTCCCTCTTCCTTTGATTACATATTCTCTGTCTTTTAGAAAGAAGCTTAAAGTATTTAATTGATCATCTATGTTGCAATTCTCTGCCTGTTTTCTTGATACCTCCAATATAACATCTCCAACATTATCTAAATCTAATTCAGTTTCATCCTGTTTTTTTAGAAAATCAAGAAGTCCCATAATTTTTAACTCCTTATTTCAAATTTATTTAATTGAAAAAGCATCAATTTAACGGAAATATTTTTTCTATTTTAATGTCGACTATTCCTAACTTTAATTTTGATAGCATCATTAAGGCATATTGCTCTCCATAAAACGACAGTTGTCATCTTCTGATGCTCCAAGAGTTTTTCTGCAACCTTTGCTTCAAGCAAACGCTCAACCGTACGACGCAGTTCACGAGCTCCAAATTCAGGTTTATAACCTTTTTCTACCAATAGCTCTTTGGCCTTTTTATCAATTTTTAATTCTATATTGTGCTGGCTCTTGAGTCGTTGACACATTTCATCCAGAATAAGCGTAAGGATTCGCTGAATATCTTCCTTTTCAAGAGGGTGGAATAGAATTTGTTCATCTAATCTATTAAGCAATTCTGGACGGAATATCTTTTTTAACTTCGGAATGTCATTTACTTTTGGTTTTTCTTCCTGAGAACCGAAGCCTACCCGCTTAAATTGATCAGGTTTTATATTGGATGTGAGAATAACGATGCAATTTTTTGCGTCAACTGTTCTGCCCTTGGCATCTGTTATTCGGCCTTCATCAAACAACTGCAGAAATAGGTCGAATACCTTGGGGTGGGCCTTCTCAACTTCATCCAGTAAAAGTATCGAATATGGTTTTGTTCGTAGCTTGCTGGTTAGCTGACCTTCTTCGTCATAGCCTATATACCCCGGAGGTGAGCCAATCAGTTTAGCTGTACTGTGCGGTTCTTGATACTCGGACATATCCAAACGGATTATAGCGTTATCATTCCCAAATAATTCATTGGCCAGTGACTTGGCAAGTTCAGTCTTGCCAACGCCGGAAGAACCTAGAAAAAGAAATACAGCTAATGGCCCTCTCCTGCTTGAAATTCCACTGTACGCCATAATAAGCCTTTGAGAGACCTTGTCTATCGCATCATTTTGGCTGATGACACGCTGTTTCAATCGTTTGCCAAGGCCCTTTAAAAGTGTACTAAAGTTGCCGCTGATATGACCAGATATGAGATCTATGGGAATTCTCACTTTTATAGACAGCATCTCTGCAATGGATTCTGCGGTAATTGCGTTGGCATGGTCTTGATGTCCGACCATGGTTAATCGCGGCGCTTGTTCACATGCGCCGGCACGGTCTAGCAAGTCAATGGCTTTGTCCGGTAATCGGTGATCACTGTCAAAACGTATAGAGAGGTCAACTGCACTGGCTATTGCGTCATCACTTATCATACAACCATGATGTTTTTCTAATTTACTTCGAATACCTTTCAGCATTTCCACGCATTCATCTCGAGTGGGTTCTTCAATGATTACTTTTTCAAAGCGTCGTTCAAGCGCCGGATCAGCTTCTATATAGCGGCGATATTCGGCAATGGTGGTGGCACCGATACAGCGAAGGTCACCCTTGGCAAGGGCGGGTTTTAGGATCTGTGCGGCATCCATGCCACCACCTAACTTTCCCGTTCCAATGAGTGTATGAATTTCGTCGATAAAGAGAATAATCTCTTTTTGTGACGTCACCTCCTGAATTATCTTAGTCAAACGATCTTCAAATTCACCACGATATGACGTACCAGCTACCAGAACACCCATATTAAGTTCGATGATTCTACTCTCTTTAAGGAACTCAGGTCCCTTATTTTCAATCAACCGCATTGCCAAGGCTTCTACAATGGCAGTTTTACCAACACCTGCTTCACCTACCAGTACGGGATTACTCTTTGTATTGCGGGCAAGGGTCTGGATGACCTGCAGTAGCTCCTGACGTCTGCCAATAAAAGGACCTAATTTACCTTCTTCTGCAAGCTGTGTCAGATCACGACCGAACTTTTTGAGGAAAGATATTGGCTTTTCTTCCTGTGGTACATTTTCGAGAGGCCCTTTGATTCCCTGTGATGCCTGTTTAATAAGCAGTTTCTTTAAATCAGCTGGTTTGACATTCTGTTCTGTCAGTATTTTATTCAGAACTGTGCCGGGTTCCCCTGCAATGGCTGCCAATAAATGAAGAGTTAAAACCTCGTCGACATTTTCTGCAAGTGCCTTGGCTATCTGAAAGAATGCTTTTAATTCCGGACTTCGATGAACGACTTTTTCAGTTTGCGGACGAGAACTCTTGCCGAGTTGTTTTCTCAAGGCTCGACGTAAACCAGTTGCATCGAGAGAAAGTGCCGTGAAAACTTCCTGAAGCGCCACCCATTCGGCACGAACAAGATTCCACTGCGCTCGATTCAGTTTCATATCTGCAGGCGAGAGTTTTGTAACTTTAGACAAACTTAGAATAGCGATGACAATATGTTCTTTTTCTATAAATTGAGATGCCGCTTCTGTTGCTTCCAACAAAGCAAGTCGCCATGCAATATCCAAAGCTATTGAAATAGATTTCATGCGGACTCCTTTTTAAAAAACAAATTCATGTTTTAATCAGCAAAACGGAAATATTATCCAATCCACCTTGTGTGTTTGCAGATGCAATCAGGTTTTGAGTTATGGAGTCTATGTTCAGATTTCCATTCTTAATAATAGCGCCAATCTCCTCATCCATTAGCATGTCCGTCAGACCATCCGAACAAAGCAAAAGCAGATCGCCAGACGAAATATCTATCTGTCTAAAATCGGGCATCGGTTGATTGCCGAAACCAACCGCCTGTGTAAGTATATGTCGTTGATTTTCCGATACCGTTTTATGAAAATACATATTACTTTCCCGTATGCGATTTTCCATTGTGTGGTCACAAGTCATACATTTCAGAACATTGTGATAATGGTAAATCCGACTATCTCCTATATGACAAGTATACGCTTTATGGCCCCTAATGACTAAGGTTACCAATGTGCTTCCCATTCCCATGAGTTTTAGATCTGTTTTTGCTTTCTGATTTACTGCTTCGTGCGCGGCCTTTATCGCATCTAAAATAATATTGCATATTTTTTTGCCTCTCAAAGATGATAATCTCTTTGTTAAGTATGCATAAACTGTCTTTACCGCGAGTTCACTTGCAACTTCCCCTGCATTGTGTCCACCAATCCCATCGGCAAGAAGATAAATTTTCGATTCATCATCGGCGAGGAGGAAATCTTCATTGTTCTCACGGATGAGCCCTAGATCAGATAAATATGCTGATTTAACAACCATATTTTTTTATTTATTCCGTAGAATGCGAATTTTGCTCTCTATATCAGCTATGTTTTGCTTGTTAGGATTAGCTGATTTCAATAAGGCTTCACGACATCTAATTGCCGCTTCCAAGGCATCCTTAGTATTTCCATTTTGTTCGTGAATTTGTGCAAGAATATACCATAATACATCGGCTTGGGGCCATTTTTTCAGTGCCCCTGTTAAGAAAACCACCGCACCATTATAATCACCAAAGCGTGACATAATCAAAGCTCTATAACAAAGATAGGATTCATAATCTTCCGTCGTCACGAGCATATCACAATAATAAAACGCCTTCTTTTTATCTCCGGCATCTAAATACAATTGGACAAGATGTCTCACTGCATCTGAGTGCTGTTTCTGCTTATAAAACTCAACTTCAGCTTTTTTAAGTTGTTGCAGTGCTCGTAGTATTTCAGGTGACGCTGACGTTGATGCCTTCTGTTTAAGCATTTCTACTCTGCGTGCAACATTTTGTATTGTGCTCTGGTTTGAACCTTCATATTGTTTAAGTAACTTTAAACAATTTGTGGCAGATGTTAAAGCTTCACTAAAATTATTATTTTGTTCTTGAAGTTCGGAGAGTGTGAACCATAAGAAGCTCATTTCAGGGTAAGTCGCTAAAGTTTCTTTTAATAATGATACTGCCTGATTATACCTTCCTGTATAAGATAATACTCTGGATTTTTTGTTTATGGCTTCTTCAATATGCTGTTTTGCATTAATTAGTTTATCGCAGTATTTAATGGTTCTATCCGGATTTTGTTTTTTAAAATATACCTCCATTAATTCAAACCAAATACCACTATCCTCTGCAGCAAGCTGTTCCGCCTTCAAAAACAACTCCAAGGCGTTGTCTAAATCTCCAATCTGCAGGTAACAAAGTCCGAGGTTAAATAATCCGTCTACATCATATGGTTTTAAATTAAGACTTATAATCTTTTTACAAACAGCATTAATTACGGCAGGCTTAAATTCACTTATTCTTTCTGATAAAATAGCAACGATGAGAGAAGCAATTCTCATATTTATTGGTTTTATATCGAGAGCCCTATGAAGACACTGAAGAGAATCATTCAATTGACCCAGTGTCGATAAGACAGCACCTTTATTAGCCCATGCGCTTGCATTTGACGGATTAATCTTAATGGCATTGTTGTAACATTCTAACGCCTCCTTGTTTCTGCCTGTCAATCGTAGAGCATTTCCTTTGTTGTCCCACGCTCCGCTATTGTTGGGATCAATTTCAATAGCTTTGTCATAACACTTAATCGCTTGTTCCAGTTTTGATAAATTGCCGTAGGAAATTCCTTTATTATTCCATCCCCAGGACTCTTGTTCCTTCAAATGGGGTATTCTGACAATTTCTCCCGTTTGTCTTTTGAGCATGACTTCCAAATCAGTCCGTAAAAATTTAAAAGACTGATATCTATTGCTAGAATTCTTCTGAAGACACTTCTGGATAATTGGAAAAAGTGGTGAGTTTAATACGGGCACTGATTTTTCACTATGCAGATGCTTCAGAGCCATCCAGCGATATTCTGAATTTTCTGCAATAAAAGGAAGCTTACCATTTGAGGCCATTTGATAGAGAACAATACCAAAACTGTAAATATCACTTCTTTCATCACAGGTTGATAAGTCCGTGAATTGTTCCGGTGGCATGTATTCCGGTGTTCCAATGCTGGTTCCTTGCATTGTCTGGTGCGGTAATCCTATATTGTTTTTTTGTTGACGTTCGGACGATGGTTCTGGTTTTTTATCTATACCGGCCAATCCAAAGTCGGTTATTTTAACAGTCAAGGTTTGGTCAATCATTATATTGGATGGTTTGATGTCACGATGAGCACTGATGCCTTTAGCATAGGCATATTCCATACCATGACAGAATTGAATAGCCCATTTCAGTGATTGTGCCAAATCAAAGGGAATGAACTTTAAATAAGCATCAAGTGAATTTGGACCTCCTTTTTTTTCAGGAGCAATGTATTCCGATGCAATAAAGAGTCTTTCAGATATATTATCAACGAAATAAGCTTTAACAAGATAGGGATGGCTGCCTATATCGATCCATATCTGTGCTTCTTTGCGAAAACGATCTCTTACTGTTTGTTCTGAAAGGAATTCATCCTTGAATGTTTTGAGAGCATAAAAAGAGTGGTAAGTTAAATCATGAAGATATACAAGATATACTATACCGAAGCCGCCTTCGCCCAGTACATCAACAACCTCATATTTTTGATCGATAAAAGAGCCCTTCTTATATGCTTGTTGTACCATGCCCACCTAGCGTCGCTTATTCCTGCATAGTAACCTTGTAACCTTTTAGTTGCATGCAAATAATACCTAGCGAAACATTATATTTGTCGTAGTATACAAATTTCTCCTTTGCATCATCAGATTTATGGCTAAAGTCTTCAAGCATTTTGCTATATTTATCTAGTTCACGTTCAATATCATTATTTCGGGGGATGCACCCCATAACATTAAGTATATGTATTGTATGTGCAACTACACACATGGCATATAAGGCATCAATATCAGTTTCATCAGCGGAGAGAACATTTTCAAGTGATTCCTTGGCTTGTTTTAAATCTATAATAAGATCTGTTTTTTTAAATATTTCAATTTGAGGCATTGTTAGTAAATTGTTGGCAATGATTATTCCGTATATCCTATTTGCTAAAATTACATCGGGGTTTAATTTAATACACAAAAGAGCATTTTTTTTTGCTTTATCAATGTCATTTTCCAAAGCATAAATATTACACAAACCCATATAAGCACCTGACATTAACACATTGTATGTTTTGATATCAGCAACTGACTTAGGATCGATAAGTGTAAGAGCTTTTTCATAGTACTGAATTGCTTTAAGTTTGTCTTTCTTGTGTCCGTAGTACAGGCTGCCCATGTTACAGCATGCCTCAATAATTAGATGTCGATATTCCAAGGGGAGCGACCTTTCTGTCATTTCTTTGAATATGTTTTCTGCTTTATCTACTTCACCGATTCGCAAGTACGTATTGCCTAATATTGATAATGCCGGTGGATATTCATGTATAACCTGCTTTAGCAATGCAATCGCCTCAACATGTCTATTCAAGTTTCTCAAGGAAATAGCCTTATTAACAATTTTTATTATTTCATCTTTATGCTTGAGTTTATTTACAATCCGGTCAATTTCTTCAGCCTCCTTTTTCCCCTTCAGAAAATCGAGTACTCCCATTCTTACCTCCTTTACAACTTTGATATGTCTTTAATAAGATTTTTATATCCCGAGTATCTTTTATTACTATTGGGGTCTAAGCATTTGAGTACCACTGTAGCAAGTTTTCTATCAATCTTAGCGGTATCTGATAATACTTTATTAAAGTATTTACCTGTTATTATATCTGTTTTAATGGCATTTACATTACTGCTTTCGTATGGCAATTTTTTAAATATTGCCCTGTAAATTATCATTCCAATACTGAAGATATCTCCATTAATTCTATTCTCTTCTCCATTCATCCTTTCTGGGCTCATATAACCAGGAGTCCCAGCTCCAACAATTGTCCCTTGTGCATTACTGACATTATTTACTAAATAGTTTGCGGTATTTATGCTCGATATGCCCCAGTCAGATACATAATAATGAACATTATTATTGTGCGTTGAAATAAGAACATTTTCCGGTTTGATGTCTCTATGAATCATGCCAAACGTCTTATCAGCATAATCCAGTGCGATAGATATGCTAATTGCTATTTGTTTGACATCTGATAATGTAATTTGATCAATTGTATTTAGATATTCGGAAAGATTCATATCAAACCAAGGCATTAAGGCCATTACTTTATTATTGGTATTAAAAATTAATTTGAGAGGTACAATATATTCGTTACTAAGTGATATCCAAGCATTAAGTTCTTTTTCAAATGCTCTTTCATATTGCTTATCAAATACATTATCTCGATATGTTTTTACGGCCATAACATCTTTAAATGTAAATACGAAGTCGCTGTTCTTTTTGTTTTTTTTTAATTTATATATCTCACCCATACCACCATATTTGATGTCTTCAATAACGTAGGAATGAATATCCTGGATGTTAATTATATTACCTATGTTCATAAAAACCCTAGATACTTGGACATTGACGATATATATATTTCGATTATCTATTATACTTGTAATGCATGTAATAAATTTTTTATTGTCACTAATCTTCGTTTAGCGTCCTTTTCAATAGCTAAATTTATCATCTTCGCAATGTCCCGATCAATCCTCGGAAGTCGTTTCTCAATTGGAATCGGTTTATCATCACCTAAAATAAAAGAAATCGGATCACGAGGAGACTTGCCGCGGCGAGCCATTTTTGCACATTCTTCTTTATCGGGAAAATCATAAGGGAAAAGTCCGGTTAAAGAATGATATAAAGATATTCCCATGGCGTATATATCTGTAGCCGCATTTGCGTGTTTGAAATCCAAAATCTGCTCCGGTGGACAATAGAAAATAGTACCGATCCATTCATTGACACCAGTCAACGTGCCACCGTGCACAATGTAGTTCTTTGCCAAACCAAAATCACCTAGTTTGGCAATGCGTTTGCCGCTATTGTCTTTAGTCAGGATAATATTTTCCGGTTTGATATCCCTATGTACATAACCCTTATCGTGCAGATACTTTAGTCCCTCAAGAGCTTGGGCGTAAATCTGTTGCGCTTTAGCAATTGGTAGAATTCCGTCAAAATTATGATGAGTGTAATCGACTAAATTACCAGCAGGCAGATACTCCGATACAAAATAATAATTTCCAGTTTCTGCAATCCCTTCATCGTAGAGTCTAACCAGATTGGGATGCTGCAAGCGTTGCATGATAGCAACTTCCCGTTTGAAACGCTTGACCAATTGAGTATCCTGTTTAACGACTTCCTTGGTTATCTTAATGGCAACAGCCCGCCCGGTCTTTTCATGTCGAGCAAGGAAGACAATGCCAAAGCCACCCTCGCCCAAACATCTCAAAAGACGGTATTCTTTGATCCTCTTCACTGGTAACTCTCCCTTTACACTTTTATCAGCACATGACTGACAAAGATAAAGGGCTATGTTTTTAACTTCATCTGCTTTCCCATCAGCGTTTGCAATGCTGGTAACGTCACAGCCGCATCCGTAGCAACGCACCTCTAGTATCGGACGTTGAGCCTTCTTATGCTTTTCATGGCAATTACGACATATAAAATCATCTACGCATAGTAAGTCAGGTCTTTTATGGTGGGCAGGGTTGGACATCTTGCCGCCGCATTCAATGCAATAACTGAAATCAACATCAACTTTATCACGGGCAGCCTGTTGCTGTGGAGTTAATGACTTAACTTCCACGAGAATAGTGGTATGACCAATACGAATAATATCATCATCTTCGAGCTTAATTCGTTCGTCAATTTTTTTTAACAAATCATACCGGAGTTCCTTTTTAAAACTTGCTGCCCGATCAAAATATTCCTCCGTGTCATCCAATCGCCCGGGAAGAAAATAAATTTGGTTCTCTTTTGACCTGGCTACAAAAGTCCCATTTAGGCTGCCGGCATCACGGATATAACAATCAGGGGGATTTATTTCGAGGAGAAAATGATTGCGAGAAACATAAGTATCGTCGTTATTTAAGCGAAAATGAGCTTTGCTTTCTTGGCTGTCCCGTCCCAGCAGAAAGTTATCTGGTTCACTGAATTCAAATATTTTACCCTTCTGCGGACCTTCAATTACAGTAAGAATAACTTGCATTATATAATCCCAAAATGACTGAGAAACAACTTACAGTAACGATTAGTGAATTTTTTATAACACGATACAAAATTGAATACAAAGAAATAATTATTTTTTTGTCGTCAGTACAAACTTTAGAATTGTCTGAAAATATTGTCACTTAAAATGATCATAAAAAAATGCCGGATATGTTCATTAAAAAACACTTCCGGCAAGATCTCTATTTCTAATTCAGTCATCTTTTTAAAATAACCAAATCAGCAACGGTCCTCCGATCCATCTCAATGCCTCTGTTCCAAAGCAAAGCCAATAGATGAACAGGGCAGTGAAAAGAATAATTATCCACATTATTACTATCTTTTTCATCTTCTGAATCTCCATCTTGATTAATTAATTTCATAAATATTGCTTCATTCCGTTGCTCGACCATTTTATAAATTTGGTTTCTTTCATAATTTGTAATCATACTACTGATGCCTGTAATACCTGCATGAAATATCATCAGGATAACTGGTACTTCAAAGAAAATCAGATATGTTGAATACAGAATCTTCTTCATGTTTTTCTCCTTTCGTTATTGGAAAAGACCAACTTGATGCTGATCTTCTCATTTTATGTACTCTAATCATTTCTATATTAATTTTTTGAAAAAAGGAGAACCCTTGGTAAGTTTTCTGACAGGTTTATTTTTATAACTATATATTTAGGGATAATTATAAACATCGTTTGCCGTTGAAAATATTGCTCCACAGTCGTTGTACGTGCGGACGACTTTAATCTTTGACGATGCCCTTATTTTCCACCCGAGTCTGTTTTTCTTCTGCGGCGGCAAGAGTCAGTTGATATTTGCTGATTCAATCTGCTGTTGGCATTTGCTGATGGATTACTTATCCACAGTCCATTTTTGAGGGAAGACGGATTCGGTCTTCTGATGGCCAAGGGGAGTATGCTGCGGTTTGCGAGCTGATACAGGACTGATATTGATTCTCGTGAAAATATCACGACTTGTCATGACCTGCCCCTGGCCATCATTTTTTTAACGCAATGCAGGCTCAAGAATAGTTCTCATTTAATTCCTGCCAAAAGACTCTCGCCGTTTATCAACTTGTCCCTTCCTATTAATTTTACCCATATAAAAATAATGTAATCGAGCTGCCTAATTATTTTTATAGATTCTTGATTAATTGAACAAATGAAATTATATTACAGCTGACCTTGAGATTTGTTTTTAGGATAGAATGAGCATATGGCTGACCTGACAAAAGATGAAATCTTGGAAAAGCTGCTGAAGTTGGTTCAAACGGATAGGGATATGAATTTTCTATTGACATTGAGTGAAGAAGATCTGACAACGCTGCTGGTTGTGCTCAGGGAGAGGATTGAGAAGATTAAATAGATTAAGTTTTTACGTTTAAATTACTCTGAATAGAATTTGACTTTACAGTGATTGTCAATATTAGTGATAACTTCGTGAAATCTACAACGCCTTGATGAACGTCTTCATATATGCAATATATTCTGGCGCCTCTTTTGACAGAAACTTTGAATGCCAGTTCTTCCAGCTGAAGTACTTGCTGGTATGCTGAATCATAATGATCTTAGACGTCTTGTTATCAATTTTACAATTCAAGACTCTAGGATATGACCTGCCAATGGGAGGATAGCAAAATTTTTCGTCGTATGTTGCATATTTCAAGTTCAGAATAGGCTCAACCTTTTTCCAATCTGTACCTAGGAAAATACATATGTGTGGTCTCAATATGCTCATAACACTCTTTAAAACCAATGCACCAGTGACATAATCTTCCGTACTTGGCCGCTCCTCGATGTTTTTCATTGGTCGCTGAACGTACTGATGGTGCGCAACAGACAACCATAGATACTTGATGTTCTCAATAGGGATATCTCTCTTGCCATAGATGACACGTTCTAAATTTCGGTATGTTGGTGAATCTTCAAACTCATATGTGGCTTTATCTAGAAAATAGAGCCCATGTTCTCGTACGACAATTCTTTCACAATCTTTCTTTTTCAAGAAACGTTTTGATGTTTCGCTTCCCTCGTTCCAGTCATAAACACTCTCGGCGACAATTAGAACTTTGTGGTTGTCCTCTTGTTTCGTGTAATTCTTACCAACCCAGGGTAAATACCGAAGCAGGGAAATTTGAAGAAATTTATCATCAAATGATTTGTTAAGAAACTTATCCATTCTTTATTTTCTTATCTTTTTTCACAATATCGTTTATATAAAGAGGTATTAATGTTGTAATGACAACGACTACTATTTATTATCTACCATAAAAAGATGAATTCGAAAAATTAAGATTACAGTCGTGTTTAGTAAGTCTTTAAATATATTGTAAATAAATTTCATTTTGAAGATCAATTAAATGATTTGCAGTAATCTCAATCAGATTAAAAAGCTACTTGGACATCATTTCCCCACCTTGAGTACAACCTATGATGGGTTTTTTGTGTCCGCAGGCAATAGCTGCCTTTAGCGGTGTATCAGAAAGAACATCTTTTCCAAGTATTTTGTATCGTATTTTGAGAAAAGGCAAGATTGGTAACGGAAATAGACAGAAATATCAGCATCATTTGTAGAACCTGCATTTCCAGGCCACGGTTCTTCTGAATAATTTTTCACACCTCTTTACTTAATTTTAATTGTTGTAAAGTGGTTGCCAGTATTTACAAAAATGATAATCTGGATCATAATTAAAAGGAACTATTACACTCTCTTTTAAAAAATAATATTAATCGTTCCGCCATATGGAATGTTTATATTTCATAGTATCACCATGTTGGTCTATTTTCAAATGATGATGTTGCAGGATATCACTTGGAGAATACATGGATAAACCAAACATCTTCAATTGTGCTACACAAGAAGCATCATTGCAGGCATTTCTCTATTGGTTTTTGCAATGGAACGATCCCAGAACTATGACTATAAATTATGATCTTCATAAACTCTCCCGTAAACTTCTGGAAGCTTTCTTTAATAAACATAATATTAAGCCACTTGCCCAGATCGATAAAATTAATTTATCAGGGGGATATCTTCACATTGATGTCCTGCTGACAATAAATGACGCTGTCGTTATCCCTATACAGGATAAAATATACAATAGAGAGAGTCCTGACCAGCTAATAAGTTACATTCAGGAGTTGAAGGATTGTGATGATGAATACAGAAACAAAATTATACTGCCGATTTATCTGCAGACCGGAACACAGGGAAATTACAAAAAAATAAATGAAGCGGGATTCCGGCCATTCTCCAGAAAAGAACTCTTGGAGATATTAAAATCAGGCGAGGGTATAAGCAATGACATTTTAAAAGACTACATAGAACATCTCGAAGGTATTGAAAATCTGACGCAGAGTTTCATGCATCGAAGGCTGGATGACTGGGATTCTATATGGTGCTGGCAGGGATTTTATAATTATTTACAGGATGAACTTGGCGATGGAGAATGGGATGTCATTACTAACCCTTATAAAACCTGTCTGTCATTTTGGTGGCAGGAGGATAGAGACAATGATTGCGAAAAATACCTTCAGTTAGATAAAGAAATTCTTTGTTTCAAAATTAGAGTTTACGACAAAGACAAGCGGACAAATTTGAAATCAAAATGGAGTGAAAGATTCATTAAGGCAGCAGAAGGAAGTTCCATAAGGGTTGTCAAGCCTTCCTTGTTGGACGACCACGACATAACAGTTGCAGTTATTGAAGGTGATTATAGAAGAATAGATGAAGACGTGAAGATTGACCTAAACAAGACTTTGAACGTTATAATGGAGGCGCAGAAAGTTTTTAATAAGGCATTGAGCGTTTAGCAAAGCAGACACTCTTTCTCATCTCATCATCGCCAAGTTTACATAAAATTGCTTGATAAGGGGGTCGCATTTTACATCTGTTTCTCTTATCGGACGGGCAAGACGAAATCCTTCGATTGAGCGGCAGCGACTAAGCGCAACATACACCTGGCCGAAAGTAAAAGCTCCCCAGCCCAGATCAATCAGGACATTATCAAGTGTTTTTCCCTGGCTTTTATGAATCGTTACGGCCCAGGCATGCATGAGGGGGTATTGAGTGTACTGGCCGACCTTGAGCGCAAGAATCTCGTCTCTTTCGGAATCATAGGTGTAATTGTAATTTTCCCATGATTCAGGATGCACTTCATGAATCATTCCCCTGGAGCCGCTGATAAGTTCCACCATAATTGTTCTTTGCTCGATATTCCTGACAATGCCTATGGTTCCGTTGACCCACCGTTTATTGGAATCATTTTTGGTGAACATCACACGGGTGCCGACTTTTAGTTTCAGTTCGACAGGGGAGGGAAGTTTGTCATTGTGTAGTGAGAAGTTACCCTCCATCGTTCCCTTGAATAAATGTTCTTTTTCCGACAGTTTATTCAGTTCATCGCCATTGATCTTATCAGCCAGCCTGTTTGTGCAGGTAAGAGTGATGTCCGGCTGAAAGTCATCCTGCTCATAGGATTGCCGGTTCAGTGTTTCGGCCACGGATTCAATATCTTCTCCGACACGAAGACGGTTCAGTAAATCTATATAGGTTAGATCTTCCTGCCGGTAAACCGATGTCAGTTCTACGGGGGACATCGTAATATTCTGCAGCCCGAAGGAACTGAAAAAATAAGGGCTTTCGTATCCTCTCGCTTCCAGCACATTCTTTTCATGGTCCGGAACAACCGGTGGCAACTGAAAAAGATCTCCCACTAGCAGGAGCTGCACCCCTCCAAACGGTTTCTTGCTGGAGCGGTTCTTCCGTAAAAATTTATCGATGCTATCCATCAGGTCACAACGAACCATGGAAACCTCATCAATCATCAATATATCCAGTTTCTTGAAAAGTTTTTTGTTGCGGGCGATTTTGATGTCCTCGTCCTCGTGGATCTTGGGTGGAAGGCTAAAAAAGGAATGAATCGTCATCCCTCCCGCATTCAGGGCCGCCACGCCCGTGGGTGCCAGGACGACAATATTTTTATCCAAGACACTCTTCAGGTAGTGAATCAGTGTCGTTTTGCCCGTCCCGGCATTGCCGGTAACAAAAACAACCGGAATCCCGATCTTTAGCAAGGATTCAACCGTCCTGTATTCTTCTGAGATTGTTCACGATCTTTATTTCTTCTCGGTGTGATTCTCGCTATAGTCATCTTAAAAAGCTGTATAATTTATTTACTATATCAACCATTCCCATGGTATCTAAACCACAATATTCTTCCAGCAGCCTCCTGACTTTATCCTTATCTTTATTGTCTTCTGTAAATGTAACTCTATAATATTCCGCACTGGCCGTTCCACCATCGCCGATTTCCAGATCATCATAGGATTTACCCGTCATGGCCGGCAATACGTTCTTAATCGAGCAGCTGCCATCCTGCGCGGGATGATAATAAGCAAAAGCCTGGAAAGGCTTGAGCAGATCAATAATCCTTTCTTCTATAGAATCTACCCATTTTTTGTATTTTGGAAGGACTTCGGC